>NZ_DAIPZB010000011.1:0-106375 GCF_036782435.1 Pinisolibacter sp.
AGTGAATCACGTCAGTAGACGGTCGTCGAGGGCTATCCGCGCACAGGTCTCCTCACACTGGGCTCATGAAATTCGGACTCGTCCGAGTTTCATGAGAGTCACGGCCTGGCCGGCCGACGCCCGTTCGGGCTTGCCTTCGCCGACGATGTTTCGAAAAGGCCGAAACTTCGTCGGGAGCCGTCTCACTCCACGCCATAGGAATGCAGCGCCGAGCCGTTGAGTTTCAGCCAGCGGCGGCCCTCGTCCATGCGCGGGCAGGTCTCGCGCACCAGACGCCAGAAGCGGATCGAGTGGTTCATTTCTCGGAGATGTGCCACCTCGTGGGCGGCGAGATAGTCGAGCACGTGCGGTGGCGCCAGGATCACCCGCCAGGAGAAGGAGAGCTCTCCTTCCGCGGTACAGGATCCCCAGCGTGACCGCGTGTCCTTGATGCGGATCGCCCCGCTCTTCACCCCGAGCCGCGCCGCGTGGGTCGCCACCGCCGGCACCAGCTCGGCGTGGGCCGAGCGGCGCAGGAAGTCGCGCACCCGTCGCGCCATGTGTTCGGGTCGTCCGGCGACGCACAGGAGCGGCGCCTCGACGTCGCCGGTCGCCGGTTCCACCCAGACGGTGCCGCGCTTTTCCGGGCGATGATGAAGGAGATGCGGCGTGCCGCGGAAAGGGACCAGCGCCCCCGGTGCGAAAGCGACCGCGGCGGGCCTCCGCGCCAGCCGTTCGGCGAGCCAGCCGCTGTGGCGCTCGAGGAAGTCGAGCCCGTCGGCGAAACGTGCGTGGGCGGGGACGGTCAGCACCGGGTCGCCGTGGCCGGCGCTCATGCGCAGGGTGAAGCGCGACGCCCGCGGCGAAACTCTGACCGCGACGCGAACGTCGCGGCCGGCGATGGGGACGGTCACGTGCTCGGGGGGCGCCGCACGTGCCGTCCGGCGGGGTCCGAACCCGAACACGCGGAACCTCAGGTGCGGGTCGGGTCGCCGTCGCGCATGCGGCGGGCGGCGCGTTCGGCCTTGAAGCGGTCGAACTCCTCCTGGTCGCGGGCGCGGCGCAGATGCGTCATGTAGGCTTCGAACTCGCGGCGCTCCTCGTCGAGGCGCCGGCGTTCGGCCTCGAGCCGCTCCAGTTCGGCGGCACGATAGGCGTCGAAAGCCGCGTTGCCGGTCGAGCCGAAGCCCGTCCCACCGAACCCGGCGGAGCCGAAGCCGCGGCGCATCTCGGCGGCGAAGCGGGAGCGCTCGTAGCCGTTGCGCACGCCGGCGAAGAACGCCTGCATCCGGTCGCCCCAGATCATGTAGGCGAGCATGGCGAGCCCGAGCGGCCACGCGACGACGAAGCCGAGCACCATCAGGCCGATGGACAGGGGATGGAAGCCGGGACGGATCACGGGATCGGCGCGCATGGGCGGGACCTCTCGAAGACGCCTCGCATACCCTCACCCGACCGGGAGGATCCCGGGTCGGTGGGTCGGTCGTCACAGGGAAGCATCTGGTCCCGGCGGGCCCCGGTTTCAAGATCCCCGCCGCGGGTCATCGGCGATGGCGTCGTCCGACCGCGTCTCCGACCGAGCCCGACGGCGCGGCGCGCGGACGGCGCCGCGAGCCGCGCGGTTCGTCGGCCTCACCCCGCCGTCAGGCGGCGGGGCGGGCGTGGCGGCGGATGAACTCGGCGATACGCGGCTGGATGTTGGCGCGGAACTTCGAGCCGTTGAAGACGCCGTAGTGGCCGACGCCGGGCTGGACGTAGTCCTGCTGCTTCTCCGGGGCGAGGTTCACGCACATGGTGTGCGCCGCCTGGGTCTGACCCGGCCCGGTGATGTCGTCGAGTTCGCCCTCGACGGTGAACAGCGCCGTGTCGCGGATCTCCGACGGCTTCACCAGCCGATTGCGGTGGGTCATCTTGCCTTCGGGCAGGGCGTGCTCAAGGAAGACGACGCGGATCGTCTGGAGATAGAACTCCTTGGTGAGGTCCATCACCGCCAGATACTCGTCGTAGAAGTCGCGATGCTTCTCCGCCGAATCGCCGTCGCCGACGATCAGGTGCTGGTAGAAGTCCTTGTGGGCGGAGACGTGCCGGTCGAGGTTCATCGACATGAAGCCGCCGAGCTGCAGGAAGCCCGGATAGACCTCGCGCAGGAAACCGGGATTGGGGAACGGCACGCGCATGATGACGTTGCGCTCGAACCACGCCATGCCCTTGGTGTGGGCGACCTTGTTGACCGCGGTCGGCGAGATGCGGGTGTCGAGCGGGCCGCCCATCAGCGTCATGGTCGCCGGCGCCAGCGGATCGCGATCCTCGTTCATCAGCGACACGGCGGCGAGCACCGGCACCGACGGCTGGCACACCGCGATGATGTTCACGTTCTCGCCGAGGTGATGGATCATCTCGATGACGTAGTCGATGTAGTCGTCGAGATCGAAGCCGCCCTCGGTCAGCGGCACCATGCGGGCGTCGATCCAGTCGGTGATGTAGACCTCGTGGGCCGGCAGCATCGCCTCGACCGTGCCGCGCAGCAGCGTCGCGTAGTGGCCCGACATCGGCGCGACGATCAGCACCTTGGGATCGGCGGGGCGATCCTTGCGGATTTCGCGCTCGAAATGGACGAGATGGCAGAAGGGCTTCTGCCAGACGACCTTCTCGACGACCGGAACCTCCTTGCCGTCGACCACCGTCGCCGGCAGATCGAAGGCCGGCTTGCCGTAACGGCGCGTGGCCCGTTCGATCACCTCGAAGGTCGCCGCCAGCGACCGCCCCACCGAGGTGTTCGCCCACGGATTGAGGGGGTTGGAAACGGCCATGTGCCCCATTTCCGCGGCGACGCGCAGCGGACGAAGAGCGGCGTGGTTCAGTTCGTAGAGCTGATAGAACATGTCCCCTCGAGGCGGTTCTCCGAGCCAGCCGGCATTTCAATCGATTACTTCGCCGGTTTCCAGCCCGAGGCCGAGGTTCATCCATCGGTAATTCGTCTTAGCCGGCGAGGATGCCGCACCGCAACACGAAAGATCTTTCGCCGATGAAGCTCTTACCGCGATGCACCCGCCGTCATTCGCCCTGCTGGAGCAGCGAGCCGGCCCGGCGCGCCGCCGCCAACAACCGGTAGAAGACGAAGACCGCCGCGGTGAACCACAGCGCGTTCATGGCGAAGGCGGTCGCCATCAGGTCGATTCGGAACGTGTGGGTGACGAGGATCGCCCGCATGCCCTCGAAGACATAGGTGGTGGGCAGCGCCCAGGCGATCGGTTGAACGATCGCCGGCAGAGTGGCGACCGGATAGTAGACGCAGGTGATCGGCATCAGGAGGAACATCAGCGACCAGGCGAGCGCCTCCGCCCCCATGCCCTGCCGGAGCAGGATGCCGATGATGACGAGGCCGATCGACCAGCCGGCGATCACCAGATTGACGAAGAATACCGCCAGCGGCAGCCCCAGCCCCCAGACGTTGAAGCCGAACAGCGGGATCGCCAGAAAGGTCACCGGGATCATGCCGATGGCGAGGCGGATGATCGAGATCACCATCAGCGAGACGATGAACTCCGAGGGTTTCAGCGGGCTCATCAGCAGGTTGCCGAGATTGCGCGACCACAGCTCTTCCAGGAAGGCGAAGGCGAAGCCCTGCTGGGAGCGTAGGAGCACGTCCCACAAGAGCAGTCCGCCGACGAACAGACCGGCCGCATTGGCGAAGAACGACGAGTTCTGCGCCACGTAGAGCTGGACGAAGCCCCAGGTCAGCATCTGCACCGTCGGCCAGTAGATCAGTTCCACCGCCCGCGGCCAGGAATTGGAGAGGAGATACCAGTAGCGCAGCACCATCGCCCCGACCCGGGTGAAGGAGAAGCCGCCGGCTCCGCGGGTCGCGCTCATGGCTCCACCTCCTCGCGCTGCGCCGCCGCCGGCTCCGCGCCCTCGGCGCGAGTGCCGCGGGCGACGTCGAGGAACACCTCCTCGAGCGTGTCGCGACCGTAGCGACGCAGGAGATCGCTCGGCGACCCGCGATCTTCGATGCGGCCGCGCCGCAGGATGACGACGTCGTCGCACAGTCGCTCGACCTCGGGCATGTTGTGCGAGGCGAGCAGGATTGTGGCGCCGGTCGCGGCCCGATAGGTCTCGAGCCGGCCGCGCACCCAGTCGGCGGTGTCGGGGTCGAGCGACGCGGTCGGCTCGTCGAGGAGCAGCACCTCCGGTGAGTTGAGCAGCGCTTTGGCCAGCGCCACCCGCGTCTTCTGCCCGGCCGAGAGCTGACCCGCCTTGCGGTCGACGAAGGCGGCGAGGTCGAAGTCCTCGACCAGTTCGGCGATGCGGGCCTTCAGGTTCTCCACCCGATAGAGTCGGCCGAACACCGTCAGGTTCTGCCGCACCGTCAGGCGATGCGGCATGTCGACGTAGGGGCTCTCGAAGTTCATCCGTTCGAGCAACACGGCCCGCTCGCCCGGCATGTCGTGGCCGAGAATGCGGATCGTCCCGGCGTCGGGCAGGATCAGCCCCATCAGCATGCCGATGGTGGTGGTCTTGCCGGCGCCGTTGCCGCCGAGGAGCCCGGTGACGGTGCCCCGCGCCACCTCGAAGGAGATGCCGTCGACGGCGGCGACGGCGCCGAACCGTTTGACGAGATCGCGGACCTCGATGGCGAAGCGGGGCTCGTGTGCCGGCGCGGCGGGCATGGCGCGGGTCCGTTCGAGATGGAATGTGGGGCGGCGCGGGATCGGGCGATGGTCGCGGCCACTCGATCGTCGTATAGACTCGCCATCGGCGCGGCGGAAGGCCGGTCACGCGCCGGATCGCGGGAACGTGACGGCGACGAACCGCGCCGAACGAGGCAGAGGAGAGCCGGGATGTTGGGTGTCCTGTCGGACTTCGGCGACAGTTCGATCCGTTCGCTGAAGCTCGACACGCTGGTCAAGCTCAGATGGCTCGCCGTCGCCGGACAGACCGCGGCGGTGCTCTTCGTCCGCTTCGGCCTCGGCTTCCATCTGCCGCTGGTCTCCTGTTTCGTGCTGATCGGCGCCTCGGTGGCGCTCAATCTGGCGCTCCGCTTCCAGTTCTCCACCATCCACCGTCTCGACGGCATCCACGCCACGGTGCTGCTCGGCTACGACGTCATCCAGCTCTCGGGGCTGCTCTATCTGACCGGCGGGCTGGAGAATCCCTTCGCCTTCCTGGTGCTCGCCCCGGTGCTGGTCTCCTCCGCCTCGCTGCCGCCGCGCTCCACCGCGCTGCTCGGTGTGGTCGTGGCGGTCTTGGTGACGCTGCTCGCCGGCTTCCATCTGCCGCTGCCCTGGGGCTTGGTCTCGCCGCCGTCGCTGCCGCCGCTCTACGTGCTCGGCACCTGGCTCGCCATCCTGCTGACGCTGTCCTTCTCGGCCCTCTACGCCTTCCGCGTCGCCGACGAATCGCGTCGCCTCGCCGAGGCGCTCGCCGCCACCGAACTGGTTCTCCAGCGCGAACAGCATATGACCGCCCTCGACGGCCTCGCCGCCGCCGCCGCCCACGAACTGGGCACGCCGCTCGGCACCATCGCCGTGGTCGCCCGCGAGATGGAGCGGGAACTGGCCCCCGGCTCGCCGCTCGCCGACGACGTGGCGCTGTTGCGCTCCCAGTCGGAGCGCTGCCGCGACATCCTGCGCAAATTGTCGTCGATGGGCGCCGATCCGGACGCCTACTACGTGCGCCTGTCGATCTCGGCTCTGATCGACGAGGTGGTCGAACCCTTCCGCGACACCGGACCCCGGCTGGCGGTGAAATGCGCCGGCGACGGAGCCGAACCGATCGGCCGCCGCAATGCGGCGATTCTCTACGGCCTCGGCAACATCGTCGAGAACGCCGTCGACTTCGCCGAGAGCGAAGTGTCGATCTTCGCCACCTGGAACGACGAGCAGGTGACCATCACCATATCCGACGACGGCCCGGGTTTCTCCACCGCGGTCATCGACCGGCTCGGCGAACCCTGGGTGACGACCCGCGAGCCGATGATGGAACGCGCCGTCGATCACGTCGGCGGTGGTCTCGGCCTCGGTTTCTTCATCGCTCACACCTTCCTGCAGCGCTCCGGCGGCAAGGTCACCTGTTCCAACAAACCCTTCCCGGCGCACGGCGCCGAGATCCGCGTCGTCTGGCCGCGTGGCCTGATGGAAGCGGCCGAGATCGAGGGTCTGCCGGAGCCTCCCGACCCGCCACGTTCACCCTGATCCGCGGAGCTGCGACGGTGGCCCGCCTAGGGTATTGATGCGAAAGGCGTCTCGACCTACACTTCGCCTCCCCAGGGAGGATCTCGCCGAGGAGAGCGGGAAGGTGGATCAGCGGGTGACGACGATGACCGAGGAGCCGGTGTTCGACAGTCCCGACGCCGACAAGACGCTGTTGATCGTGGACGACGACAAGCCGTTCCTGCAGCGGTTGGCGCGGGCCATGGAACTGCGTGGTTTCGAGGTCGATGTGGCCGGATCGATCGCCGAGGGGCTGGCACGGGTCGAAGCTCGCGCGCCGGCCTACGCGGTCGTCGACATGCGTCTCGGTGACGGCAACGGCCTCGACGTGGTCGAAGCGCTGCGCGAGAAGCGCCCGGATGCCCGCACCGTGGTGTTGACCGGCTACGGCAACATCGCCACCGCCGTGACCGCGGTGAAGCTCGGGGCGACCGACTATCTCTCCAAACCCGCCGACGCCGACGAGGTGATGCGGGCGCTGATCCGCTCGACGGACGATCGCGCCCCGCCGCCGGAGAACCCGATGTCGGCCGACCGGGTGCGTTGGGAGCACATCCAGCGGGTCTACGAGCTGTGCGAACGCAACGTCTCGGAGACCGCCCGCCGGCTCAACATGCACCGCCGCACCCTGCAGCGCATCCTCGCCAAGCGCGCCCCGCGCTGAGCCGCGGATCCGCGACCACGATTATCGACGGCGCCGCCTTCGGGTCGGCGCCGGTTTCGTGTCCGCCCGACGAATTCGGCATGCCCGCCGCACTGCGTCTCCGGCCGACCGTGGTCACCTGCCGAGGAAGCGCACCACACCGCGCCCGGCGGCGCGGCCGGTGGAGAAGCAGGCCTGCAGCAGATAGCCGCCGGTCGGCGCCTCCCAGTCCATCATCTCGCCGCAGACGAACACCCCGGGCAATCGTTTCAACTGGAAGTCGGGGCCGACCTCGGCGAGAGCGATGCCGCCGGCCGAGGAGATGGCGCGGTCGAGCGGCCGGGCGGCGGTGACGCGGATCGGTACCGCCTTGATCAGGCGAGCGAGTTCGTCCGGCTCGCTCGGCAGCGCCTTGCCTGCGCCTTCCCGCAACAGTCCGATCGCCACCGGCGGCAGGCTCACCGCCTTGCGCAGCCGGTTGGCGAGGCTGTCGCCCTTGCGCCCCTTGGCGAGCGCCGCGGCGATCTCCGCGGCGTCCGCCGACGGTTTCAGGTCGAGCCGGATCTCGGTCGGCCCACCTGCCGCGATCGCCTCGCGCAACGGCGCCGAGAGGCCGTAGATGGCGCCGCCCTCGAGCCCGTCGTCGGTCACCACCGCTTCACCGATGGACACGCGATCGTCGAAGCGGATGGCGATGCGCTTCAACGGCTCGCCGGCGAATCGCGATCGGAAGACGTCGGACCAGGGCACGGTGAAACCGCAGTTGGTCGGCCTGAGCGGCGCGATCTCGACACCTTCGGCCGAAAGGATCGCGGTCCAGCTCCCGTCGGATCCCAGCCGCGGCCAGCTGGCGCCGCCGAGCGCCAGCACCACCGCATCCGCGGCGAGCCTTTCCTCGCCCTGCGGTCCGACGACGGTGACGCCGCCGGGGGCGAAGCCGGTCCACCGGGTTCGAGTGCGGAAGGTGACGCCCCGCTCGGTGAGGCGGCGGCTCCAGGCCCGCAGCAGCGGCGACGCCTTGAAGGAGCAGGGGAAGACGCGCCCCGACGTGCCGACGAAGGTCTCCTCGCCGAGGCCGCGGGCCCAGTCGCGCAGGTCGCCGGGGGTGAAGGCGGCGATCGCCGGCGTGAGGAAGGCTTCCGCGGCGCCGTAGCGCGCGAGGAAGCGGTCGCCGGCTTCGGAATGGGTGAGGTTGAGCCCGCCGCGCCCGGCCATCATCAGCTTGCGGCCGATGGACGGCATGCGTTCGACCACGCTCACCCGGTGACCGGCGTCGGCGATCGCCTCCGCCGCCATCAACCCGGCCGGTCCCCCACCGATCACCACGACTTCGCGCTCGTTGACGCCCATCTGTTCCCTTCCAGCCCGGTCGGCATCGCGATGCGGTGACGCCGCGGCAGCGACCTCGTGCACCTCCGATAGCGGACCGTCCCCCAACGTGTCGAGACGACACTCTCGACAAAAATACCAGAACTTTCGTCGTGGCTTACGCCACTTCGGCAGAGTGCCGTCACGATGCGGTGAAGGGCGCGGAAAGATGATGCTTCGTCGCAGTGTTTTTCCGGATGCGTGGCGCATTTCTATCGGGCGTCGAGATCACGAGGAACGTCGAGCGGGCCGGATACGACGGAATTCCGCGGCGTTCGGGTCGCCCGACGTGACTCGTGCCGCCGGCGCCTCTGCCGGTGATGAACCGGAAAGGTGAAGCTCGACCCGTCTCTCCCGCATTGCGCGAAGCCGCCGCCGTCCTCGGTGAGGACGACTAACCCTGCGTTAATCGTGGACGGTTTCGATGACGTCGGTCCCGCCCATCACCACCGGATCCCGTCATGACCCGCTTCTTCACGCGCACTGCCATCTCGGTTCGAATCGCCGTTCTCTGCCTCATTCCGATGCTCGCCCTGATCTTCGTCGGCGCGCGGATGTTGTCGCGGGAATGGGATGTCGCCGGCGATGCCGCCAGCGTCGTGCGGGTGGTGCGGCTGGCGCCGGCGATCTCGGGTCTGGTGCACGAACTGCAGAAGGAGCGGGGAACGTCGGCCGGCTTCCTCGGATCGAAGGACGGAGCGTTCACCGCCGATCTGGCGGCGCGTCGCGCCGAGACCGATGCCGCGCTGGCGGCGTGGCGCGCCGCCCTCGATCGGCCCGTCGGCCGCCTCGACTTCCCCGGCTTCGTGCGTCCCTTCGACGCCTCGACGAAGGCGCTCGCCGATCTGGCGGCGGTCCGCGCCGGGGTCGACGGCCGCTCACGGCCGCTCGCCGAGGTCACCGGGTGGTATTCGAGCACCATCGCCGACCTTCTCGCCATGGTCGAGAGCGTGGTGGCGATCACCGACGACGGCCGGGTGGTGCGGGCGCTGACCGCCTACGGCGCGCTGCTCGAGCAGAAGGAACGCGCCGGCCAGGAGCGGGCGATGGGCGCCGCCGGCTTCGGCGCCGGCGCCTTCGCCGCGCCCGTGCGTCGCGCCTTCGTCCGGCTCGGCGCCATGCAGGAGACGCACGAGGCGACGTTCCGCCGCTATGCCGAACCCGGCGAGGTCGCCGCGTTCGACGCCGCTCTCGCCGGGGCGGTCGGTGGCGAGGTCGCGCGCATGCGCCGGGTGGTTCTCGAAACCCCGGTCGACGGCCACATCACCGGGGTCGAGGGGCCGCAGTGGTTCGCCGCCGCGACGGCGCGCATCGACGCGATGAAGTCGGTCGAAGATGCGCTCGCCGGCGCCATCGTCGCCGACGCCGAGACCATCGCCGCGCGCGCCTGGACCGGCTTCTGGGCGATCGCCGTTCTTCTGGCGTTTCTGACCGTGGCCATCGCGGTGATCACCGTGATCGTCGCCCGCTCGGTCGCGGTACCGATCGTCCGGCTCGCCGGCACCATGCGCCGCATCGCCGGCAACGACACCGCCGTCGAGATCGTCGACGTTCATCGCGGCGACGAGATCGGCGAGATGGCCCGCGCCGTCGAGGTGCTGCGCGAGAGCGTCGTCGTCCGCTTCGGCCTCGAACGGACGACCCGCGCCGATCGCGAGCGCGAACGGATGCGCCGTCTGCACGTCGAATCGGCGGTCTCCGACTTCCGCCGCACCATCGCCGACACGCTCGGCGCGGTCGACGGCGAGACCACGACGATGCGCGACAGCGCCGCGACGCTGACCCGCGTGGCCGGCTCGGCGGCGAACGAGGCCGTATCGGTCGAACACGCCTCCAACGGCGCCTCCGGCGACGTCCAGACGGTCGCCGCCGCGACCGAGGAACTGGCCGCCTCGATCCGCGAGATCGCCGGTCAGGCCCATCGCGCCAGCGTCATCGTCGCCTCGGCGACCGACAAGGCGATCGCCACCGATCGCGACGTCTCGTCCCTGGCGGAAGCGGCGAACGAGATCGGCACGGTGGTCGATCTCATCCGCGCCATCGCCGGCCAGACCAACCTCCTCGCCCTCAACGCCACCATCGAGGCGGCGCGTGCCGGTGAGAGCGGTCGCGGCTTCGCGGTGGTCGCCGCCGAAGTGAAGTCGCTCGCCCGTCAGACCGAGGAGGCGACCTCGGCGATCGCCGATCAGATCGCCGCGATCCAGGGCTCGACCAACCATGCCGTCGCGGCGATCCGCGACATCGCCGTGACCGTCGGCGAGATCTCGAACGTCACCACCACCATCGCCTCGGCGGTGGAGGAACAGGAAGCCGCCACCCGCGAGATCGCCCACTCGGTGCAGTCGGCCTCCGACGGCACCGCCCGGGTGGCCGCCAGCGTGCACGGCGTCAACGACGCCATCGCCGCCACTTCGCAGGAGGCGGTGCGGGTGCGCTCGGCCTCCGGCCTCCTGTCGGACGCCGCCGCGGCCCTGTCGCGCGCCGTCGAGGGCTTCCTCCACGAGGTCGAGCGCGATGTCGAGGAGCGGCGCTCCGACACGCGTATCCGTACGCAGGAGGCGGTGGTACTGCTGTTCGGCGGCCGGCGGTCGGCGACGACGATGCTCGACGCCAGCGAGGTCGGCTGCCGCGTCGAGGCGGTCGCCGACGTCGCCCCGGGCGATCGCGGCACGGTGGAATTCGGCGACGGCACGAGGGTCGAGGCCGCGGTGGTGCGTCGCGGCGCCTCCGATCTCGGCCTTCGGTTCATCGAACCGCTCGCCGACCTGGAGGTCCACGTCCGGGCGGCGTGAGCCGAGCGCCGATCGTCCAATATCGTCGAACGGTCCTTTCGCCGACCGAGGAATGGCGGAAGCGCCGCCGTTGCCCCAAGTCCTCGTCCTGGACGCCGATCCCCTCGGATCGGCACGGTGAACGGGCCCGATCGGGAGACGACGACATGACCAAGGTGCTGGTGCTCTACTATTCGACCTACGGCCACATCGAGGCGATGGCGAACGCGGTCGCCGAAGGCGCGCGTGCGGCCGGCGCCGAGGTGGCGGTGAAGCGTGTGCCGGAGACGGTGCCGGAGGCGGTCGCCCGGGGCGCCCATTTCAAGCTCGATCAGGCGGCGCCGATCGCCACCGTCGAGGAACTCGCCGAATACGACGCCATCGTCTTCGGCGCGCCGACCCGTTTCGGCACCGTCGCCTCGCAGATGCGCTCCTTCATCGACCAGACCGGCGGTCTGTGGTTCCAGGGCAAGCTGATCGGCAAGGTCGGCTCGGCGTTCACTTCGTCGGCGACCCAGCACGGCGGGCAGGAATCGACCCTCCTCGGCTTCCTGCCGACCCTGCTCCACCACGGCATGGTGGTGGTCGGCCTGCCCTATTCCTACGCCCCGCAGATGACGCTCGACGAGATCGCCGGCGGCTCGCCCTACGGCGCCACGACCATCGCCGCCGGCGACGGCTCGCGCCAGCCCTCGAAGAACGAACTCGACGCCGCCCGCTTCCAGGGCCGGCACGTCGCCGAGATCGCGGCGAAGCTCGCGAGCTGAGACCGGGCCGGCGAACCCGCCGGCCTCGCCGATCGCATCCGGGTCTCTCGGCGATCGGCGCGGCCGGCGTTGCCGCATGGCAACAGTCCGCATCCCTGCCACGCCACCCTGCTGCACCGGCGATCACTCATGCTAGTCTCCGGCGGACGAAGGCGGGGGGCAGGCATGACGACGATGCGACGAATTCACCAGGGCACGGCTCACGTGGCGCGACGGGGCGCGGTCCTCGCAGCCGCGACCACGACCCTCGTCCTGGCCACCTCGGCGGCTCATGCCGCCGAAGCGCACGGTATCGACGGGGCGGCGCTCACCGGTTGGTGGGCCATCCCCTTCGTCGGCATCCTCCTGTCGATCGCCATCATGCCGCTCGCGGTGCCGCACTTCTGGCATCACCACTACGGCAAGGTGGCGGCGGCCTGGGGTGTCGCTTTCGTCGTGCCCTTCGCGGTCCTCTACGGCGCCGGGCCGACCGGCGGCGAGGTGCTGCACACCGCGCTGCTCGAGTATATCCCCTTCGTCATCCTGCTGTGGGCGCTCTTCACCATCTCCGGCGGCATCCTGATCACCGGCAACCTGCACGGCAGCCCGCGCCTCAACACCTCGATCCTCGCCATCGGCACGGTGCTCGCCTCGCTCATCGGCACCACCGGCGCCTCGATGGTTCTGATCCGGCCGCTGCTCAGAGCCAACGACGAACGCCTCCACAACGTTCACGTGGTGGTGTTCTTCATCTTCCTGGTCTCCAACATCGGCGGCTCGATGACGCCGCTCGGCGATCCGCCGCTGTTCCTCGGCTATCTCAAGGGCGTCGGCTTCTTCTGGACGACGATCCACATGGTGGAGGAGACGATCTTCGCCGCCGGCATCCTGCTCGCCCTGTTCTTCGTCGTCGATCGCCACCTCTACCACAAGGACGAGGCCTTCAAGGCGCTCCGCGACCCCACCCCCGACACGCCCGGCATCGGCATCGAGGGGCGCCGCAACATCCTGCTTCTCCTCGTCGTGGTCGGTGGCGTGCTGCTCTCCGGTTCGTGGAAGCCGGGGATCTCCTTCCACGTCGGCGGCATCGAGATCGAACTGCAGAACATCGCCCGCGACGTCATCCTGCTCGCCGCCGGCATCACCTCGCTGTTCGTCACGCCGAGGCGCATCCGCGAGGCCAACGAATTCGGCTGGGGACCGATCCTCGAGGTCGCCAAGCTCTTCGCCGGCATCTTCGTCACCATCATCCCGGTCATCGCCATGCTGAAGGCCGCCCAGAACGGCGCCTTCGCCCCGCTCGTCGCGCTGGTCAACCACGCCGACGGCAGCCCCAACAACGCCATGTATTTCTGGCTGACCGGCATCCTGTCGTCGTTCCTCGACAACGCTCCGACCTATCTCGTCTTCTTCAACCTCGCCGGCGGCGATCCGCAGCATCTGATGAACGACATCCCCTGGACGCTGCTCGCCATCTCCTGCGGCGCGGTGTTCATGGGCGCCAACAGCTACATCGGCAACGCCCCCAACTTCATGGTCAAGGCGATCGCCGAGGAGGGCGGCGTCAAGATGCCGAGCTTCTTCGGCTACATGGTCTGGTCGTTCGGCATCCTGATCCCGCTCTTCGGCCTGATCACGCTCGTCTTCTTCCGCTGGTGAGGCGATGGCCGAGAGCGAGCCGGACCTGACCGCCCCGCTTCCCTCCCGCCCCGAGGAGACCCTCCTCGTCACCCGCGGCGTGAAGCGCCATCTCGTCCAGCTCGGCTTCGCCGTGGTCGAGGAACTGCCGCTCGCCTCGGGCCGACGCGCCGACGTGGTCGGCCTGTCGCCCTCCGGAGACATCTGGATCGTCGAGGTGAAGTCGTCGGTGGAGGATTTCCGCGTCGACCAGAAATGGCCGTTCTACCGGCTCCATTCCGACCGGCTGTTCTTCGCCACCAGCCCCCGCGTACCGCTCGACATCTTCCCCGAGGATTGCGGCCTCATCCTCGCCGACGCCCACGGCGGCGAGATCCTGCGCGAGGCGCCGGAGCACCGCCTCGCCGCCGCCACCCGCAAGGCGATGACCCTGCGCTTCGCCCGTGCCGCCGCCGTCCGCCTCCATCTCCTCGCCGACCCGCGCCTCCTCGGCAACGTCGAGGTCGGGTGAGGCGGGAATCGAACGCGTCGGCGACGGTTCACCGCATCCCGCATTGGCCTTTGCCCCTCGCCCTTTCGCCTGCTAAAAGCGGGCCGACCCGAACGAGGAAGGGCCTCCCCATGCGCAGCGCCTCCGTCACGCGCACGACGAAGGAAACCGACATCGCCGTGACCGTCGCCCTCGACGGCGCCGGGACCTACGGCGTTTCGACCGGCATCGGCTTCTTCGATCACATGCTGGAGCAGCTGTCGCGCCACTCGCTGATCGATCTCACCGTGCGGGCGAAGGGCGATCTCCACATCGACCAGCACCACACGGTGGAAGACGTCGGCATCGCCCTCGGCCTCGCGCTGAAGAAGGCGATGGGCGACCGCAAGGGCATTTCGCGCTACGCCGACGTGCATCTGCCGATGGACGAGACGCTGACCCGCTGCGCCGTCGACGTGTCGGGGCGGCCGTTCCTGGTGTTCAAGATTCCGTTCAGCCGCGACAAGATCGGCGACTTCGACACCGAGCTCTTCGAGGAGTTCTTCCGGGCGTTCGCCTTCAACGCCGGGCTGACTCTGCACGTGGAGACCCTCTACGGGGTGAACAACCACCACATGATCGAATCCGCCTTCAAGGCGACGGCCCGCGCCTTGAGGAGCGCTCTCGCCGTCGATCCGCGTCAGGCGGGATCGATCCCCTCCACCAAGGGTGCGCTGGGAGACTGACAATGGCGACCTGGACGGTGCACGCACCCGAGGGCGACCTCGGCGAAGCGATCGCGGCCGACCGGCTGGTCTTCACCCGTGAGGGCTTCGCCTGGGTGGCGCTGTTCCTGCCCTTCGCGTGGGCGCCGTTCCACCGGTTGTGGCTGGTCTTCCTCGCCTGGCTCGGCGTCAGCGTCGGCATCGAGGCGGTGGACCTGCTGGTCTCCGACGTCGCCGGTACGGTGCTGTCGGCCGCCTTCGCCCTGTGGTTCGCCGCCACCGCCTTCGATCTGAAGCGCTGGACGCTGGAGCGCCGCGGTTGGCGTCTGGTCGGCCTGGTGAACGGCTCCGACCTCGACGAGGCCGAGGCGCGCTTCTTCGCCAAGGTCGCCGGCGCCGAGGGCGGCATCGCCGTGTTGCCGCCGGCGCCGCCGCCCGCCCCGCGTTTCGAAACGCCGTTGACCCCGCCCCGCGACCTGCCGCCGATCGTCGGCTTCGCGGGCGTTCCCGGAGACAGACCATGACCGTCGCGCTCATCGACTACGGCGCCGGCAACCTGCGCTCGGCCGAGAAGGGCCTGGAGCGGGTGGCGCACGAGATCGGCCGCGACCAGCCGGTGGTCCTGACCCGCGACCCCGACGTGGTGATCAGGGCCGACCGCGTCGTGCTGCCCGGCGACGGCGCCTTCCCGTTCTGCCGCAAGGGCGTCTCGGCGATCGACGGCATGGACGAGGCGCTGAGCGAATTCGTCACCCACCGCGGTCGCCCCTTCCTCGGCATCTGCGTCGGCATGCAGCTTCTCGCCACCCGCGGCCTCGAGCACGAACCGACCGACGGCTTCGGCTGGATCGACGGCGAGGTGAAGGCGATCGAGCCCGGCCCCGAGCACCTCAAGGTGCCGCACATGGGCTGGAACACCATGACCCTGGTGAACCCCCATCCGGTGCTCGACGGCATCCGCCTCGGCCCCGACGGGCTCCACGCTTATTTCCTCCACTCCTTCGCCTTCGACGTGAAGCATCACGCCGATCTCGTCGCCCATGCCGACTACGGCCGGCCGGTGACCGCGATCGTCGCCCGCGACAACGTCGTCGGTACCCAGTTCCACCCGGAGAAGAGCCAGAAACTCGGTCTCGCTCTCCTCGCCAACTTCCTGAAGTGGGCGCCCTGACGGCGACTGCTTCCGACCCGAACGGACCGACGATGATCCTCTTTCCCGCCATCGACCTGAAGGACGGCCAGTGCGTCCGCCTGAAGCTCGGCGACATGGCCCAGGCGACCGTCTACAACGACGATCCCGGCGCGCAGGGCGCCGCCTTCGCCGATCTCGGCTTCCCCTGGCTGCACGTCGTCGATCTGAACGGCGCCTTCGCCGGCCGCTCGGTCAACGGCGCGGCGGTGGAGAAGATCCTCGCCGCCGTGTCGGGGCGGATGAAGGTTCAGCTCGGCGGCGGCATCCGTGATCTCGCCGGCATCGACGGCTGGCTCGGCAAGGGCATCACCCGCGTCATCCTCGGCACCGTGGCGGTGCGCGATCCGGCGCTGGTCAAGGAGGCCTGCCGCCTCCATCCCGGCCGCATCGTCGTCGGCATCGACGCCAAGGGCGGCAAGGTGGCGGTCGAGGGCTGGGCCGAAGGCTCGGAACTGACGGCCGTCGACCTCGCCCGCAAGTTCGAGGACGCCGGCGTGGCGGCGATCGTCTACACCGACATCGACCGCGACGGCATCCTCAAGGGCCTCAACATGCCCTCGACGCTGGAACTCGCCCGCGCGGTGAAGATCCCGGTGATCGCCTCCGGCGGTCTCGCCTCTCTCGACGACGTGCGCGCCATGCTGGCGCCGGAGGCACGCATCCTCGAGGGCGCCATCACCGGCCGCGCCCTCTACGACGGCCGTCTCGACCCGAAGGAAGCGCTGGCGCTGATCGCCGCGAAGGAAGCCGCCTGATGCTCAAGGCTCGCGTCATCCCCTGTCTCGACGTCAAGGACGGCCGCGTCGTCAAGGGCGTCAACTTCGTCGACCTGATCGATGCCGGCGATCCCGTCCAGGCGGCCGCGGCCTACGACGCCGCCGGCGCCGACGAACTCTGCTTCCTCGACATCACGGCCTCCTCGGACAATCGCGGCATCATCCTCGACGTGGTCCGCCACACGGCGGAGGTCTGCTTCATGCCGGTCACCGTCGGCGGCGGCATCCGCACCCTCGACGACATCCGCAACCTGATGAAGGCCGGGGCCGACAAGGTGTCGATCAACACCGCCGCGGTGAAGGATCGCCAGTTCGTCGCCGACGCGGTGCGTCAGGTCGGCGGCCAGTCGGTGGTCGTCGCCATCGACGCCAAGCGCGTCTCCGAGCCGGGCGAAGCGCCTCGCTTCGAGGTCTTCACCCACGGCGGCCGCAACCGCGTGGGGCTCGACGCCATCGACTACGCCCGTGAAGTGGTGGCGCTCGGGGCGGGCGAGATCCTGCTCACCTCGATGGACCGCGACGGCACCAAGATCGGCTTCGATCTGGAGCTGACCCGCATGGTCTCCGACGCGGTGACCGTGCCGGTGATCGCGTCGGGCGGCGTCGGTACCCTCGATCATCTGGTCGAGGGCGTGACCAAGGGCGGGGCGAGCGCCGTGCTCGCCGCCTCGATCTTCCATTTCGGCACCTACACAATCCGCGAGGCCAAGGAACACATGGCCCGCGCCGGCATCCCCGTACGCCTCGACGGCTGACCGCGAGCGGTCCGCCGACAGGGTGCTTCCGTCGCCCGACTACGACGAGCGAGTTACGCACAATGTCCGACTTCACTCTCGCCGACCTCGAGACCATCATCGCGCGGCGTTCGACCTCGGACGACGAGAAGTCCTACACCCGCAAGCTGGCGGGTAAGGGCATGGCCTATTGCGCCAAGAAGCTCGGCGAAGAGGGTGTCGAAGCGGCGCTCGCGGCGGTGGCGGGGTCCCGCAAGGAACTCGTCGGCGAAGCGGCCGATCTCCTCTACCATCTCCTGGTGGTGCTCAGGGTCGCCGACGTGCCGGTCGCCGAAGTCATGGACGAGCTCGCCGGACGCACCGTCCGCACCGGGCTCGAGGAGAAGGCGTTGCGACCGAAGGACTGATCGGCCGCATCGTCCGGCCGGCCACTCGGCGCCGGATCGGATGACGGTGAGGTACTCGGCGGTGGTCCCGGAAAGGATCCGGGCGGCGGAGGGGGTTCCACTGGTGGATCAACAGACCGATCGCCGCGGCCGTCGCGAGACGACCGCCAAGTCCGGGGAACTGTCGCCCTATCGCCGCTTCGAGCGCGAGGAATGGGCCCATCTGCGCGCCGACACGCCGCTCACCCTCGACGAAGCCGATCTCGTGCGCCTGCGCGGCCTCAACGATCCGGTCAGCCTCGAAGAGGTGGTGAAGATCTACCTGCCGCTGTCGCGCCTCCTCTCGCTCTACGTCGAGGCGACGCAAGGTTTGTTCTCGGTCACCAACAGCTTCCTCGGCGGCGAGGGCGCCAAGGTGCCCTTCGTCATCGGCATCGCCGGCTCGGTGGCGGTCGGCAAGTCGACGACGGCGCGTATCCTGAGGGCGCTGCTGTCGCGCTGGTCGTCGAGCCCCAAGGTCGATCTGGTGACCACCGACGGCTTCCTGCTGCCCAATGCGGTGCTCGCCCGTGAGGGCCTGATGCGCCGCAAGGGCTTCCCGGAGAGCTACGACCTGCCGGCTCTGCTCGAATTCCTCGCCGCCATCAAGGCCGGCAAGGGTGCGGTCACCGCCCCGGTCTACTCCCACCTCGTCTACGATGTGGTGCCGGGCGAGACCGTCACCATCGATCAGCCCGATATCCTCATCCTCGAGGGGCTGAACGTCCTGCAGACCTCGAAGTTGCCGAAGAACGGTCAGGGCCTGCCCTTCGTCTCCGACTTCTTCGATTTCTCGATCTATCTCGACGCCGAAGACGTGCTGCTGCGCCAGTGGTACGTCGAGCGTTTCATGCGCCTGCGCGAAACCGCATTCCGCAATCCGCAGAGCTACTTCCATCGCTACGCCCAGCTGACCGACGCCGAGGCGACCACGACCGCCGACGATCTGTGGACCAACATCAACCTGGTCAACCTCCACGACAGCATCCGCCCGACCCGCCCGCGCGCCGACCTGGTGCTGATCAAAGGCGCCGATCACCGCATCCAGTCGGTCGATCTCAGGAAACTGTGACAGGGTGAGCCGGTCGGCGAGACAGTTCGGGACACATCCACCGTTCTCTCCCGTCATCCCCGGCGAGCGCGACGCGCGAGGGAAGGGGATCCAGCGGGTGATTCCCCGGTCTCGGCGCATCGAAGGCGGCGATCTCTGGATCCCCTTCCCCTCCGCGCGCCGAGCGCGCTCCGGCCGGGGATGACGACTCATATCGATCGACGCGTCGATCGTCGCTCGAACGTCGCCGCCCGAGACGCCCCCCCGTTCACGCTTCCCCGAAGCTCCGATGGCGAGCCCCGGCGGGCGCTGATACTGTGCCGGCGGACCATCGCCGCGAAGAGACCCTCATGCTCGCCGACAAGCGCATCCTTCTCGTCATCGGCGGCGGCATCGCCGCCTACAAGTGCCTCGAGCTCATCCGCCGACTGCGAGAGCGCGGCGCGAAGGTACGGGTGGTGATGACGGCGGCGGCGAAGGAGTTCGTCACGCCGCTGTCGGTCGGTGCGCTCTCCGAGGACCGGGTCTATTCCGACTTGTTCGATCTGACCGCCGAGCACGAGATCGGCCACATCCGCCTCTCCCGCGAGGCCGACCTGATCGTCGTCGCCCCGGCGACCGCCGATCTCCTCGCCAAGATGGCGCATGGGCTGGCCAACGACCTCGCTGCCAACGTGTTGCTCGCCACCGACAAGCCGGTCCTCGTCGCCCCGGCGATGAACCCGCGCATGTGGGCCCATCCCGCCACCGTCCGCAACGCGGCCCGGCTCGCCGCCGACGGCATCCGCTTCATCGGCCCCAACGTCGGCGCGATGGCCGAGCGCGGCGAATTCGGCGCCGGCCGCATGGCCGAGCCGATGGAGATCCTGGCAGCGATCGAAGCCTTCTTCGCCGAGGCCGAAGCGCCGCGCCCGCTCGCCGGTCGCCGGGTCCTCGTCACCGCCGGCCCGACCCACGAGCCGATCGATCCGGTGCGCTACATCGCCAACCGCTCCTCGGGCAAGCAGGGCTACGCCATCGCCGCCGCCCTCGCCCGCGCCGGCGCCGAGGTCACCCTGGTCTCCGGCCCGGTCGGGCTCCCCGATCCCGCCGGAGTGACGACGATCCGGGTGGAGACGGCCCGCGAGATGCTCGAGGCCGCCGAGACGGCACTACCCGTCGATGTCGCGGTGATGGCCGCGGCGGTCGCCGATTGGCGCGTCGCTTCGGAAGCGGCGGAGAAGATCAAGAAGGGGCCGGACGGCGTACCGACGCTCGCCTTCGTCGAGAACCCCGACATCCTCGCGACCATCGGCCGCCACGCCACCCTGCGCCCCCGCCTCGTCGTCGGCTTCGCCGCCGAGACCGAGAGCCTGATCGCCAATGCCCGGACGAAGCTCGCCAAGAAGGGCGCCGATCTCATCGTCGCCAACGACGTCTCCCCCGAGACCGGCATCATGGGCGGCGACCGCAACACCGTCCGCATCGTCGAAGCCGGCGGCGTCACCGACTGGCCCGACCTGCCCAAGGCGCAAGTCGCCGAGAAGCTGGTGGACCTGATCGTCGATCGGCTGGGGTGAGTGGTTTCGCCGCGCGACGGTGCCCGATCCTTCGAGACGGTCCTTCGGCCCTCCTCAGGATGAGGCGTTCGAGATTGCAGAGAGAAAACAGGCGCCTCATGCTGAGGAGGCGTCCGCAGGGCGCCGTCTCGAAGCATCGCGCCGGCGGTCTCACCCCACCATCCCGTCGATCGCCTTCACCAGCCGCTCGATGTCCTGCGGCCGCGACAGGCGGTGGTCGCCGTCGGGGATGAGCGTCAGGGTGACGTCGTCGCGGGTGAGATGCGTGGTGAGCCGCACCGCATGGCGCCACGGCACGGAGGTGTCCATCACCCCCTGCAGGATCGTCACCGGACAGCCGAGTTCGATCTCGTGGCCGAGGACGAGGTTCGCCCGCCCGTCCTCGATCAGCGCCCGGGTGATGAGATGGGGCTCGTCGGAGTACTCCGACGGCTCGCGATGGACGCCGGTCTCCAGGATCTCGCGGCGGATTTCGTCTGAGAACCCGGCCCACATCAGGTCCTCGGTGAAATCGGGGGCCGGCGCGATCAGCACCATCGCCTTCAGCCGCGAGGCGTCGCGGCCGACCCTCGCCAGATGGGCGCGGGCCATGAGCAGCGCCATCCAACCGCCCATCGACGAGCCGATCACGATCTGCGGCCCCGTCGTCGTCTCGAACACCGCGAGCGATTCTTCGAGCCAGCGCGAGATCGTGCCGTCCTCGAAGCGCCCGCCCGACTGGCCGTGGCCGGAATAGTCGAAACGCGTGACGGCGAGGCCGCGCGCCGCGCCGTGATCGTCGAGCGCCACCGCCTTGGTGCCGGTCATGTCGGAGCGGAAGCCGCCGAGCCAGAAGAGGCCGGGACCCGCGCCCGTCCGGCGGATCACCGCGATGTCGCGCGCCGCCGTGCCGGTGCCGACCGTGATCCGCTCCATCTCGTCCGCCATGCCGACCTCCTCCCTCGTCGAATCCCGCTCCCTCTCTACCGCGTCGGCGCGCCCGACGGGAGACGCCGATCGCCCGTCCCGAGCGCCGGCGCATGCGTCGACGGAATCTTCACGCCGTTCCCCTACGGGATCACGCGTAGCACCCGTCATACGGAGTTCGGATGCCCCCATCCGAACTCCGTATTCCGTTCGTCGAAAAGGCCCGACCCACACGGAGGTTTTTTCGACGAGTTGGATTCGGCATCGCGACGCGATCTGCCGAATCCCGTATAGGACGCCCGCGGCGTTGACTTCCGAGCGGATTCGGCGAATTGTCTGGCCACCGGTTCGGCGCGGGTGAACCCCGTCGGCCGAAAGCCTCGGCGTTTTGCGCACGGGGCTTTCCGCGCACCGTCTCGCCCAGCTCGGCTCCCGAGCCGACCGGGTGGGGAGCCGATCCCAAGAGAGGAGAGTACGACCATTCGCCGTCCGTTTCGCGCACCGCCGCCGCCCAAGGAAGGGCCGCGTATCAACCGGGAGATCCGGGGGACCCCCCAGATCCAGCTGATCGACGAGGAAGGCAACAACGTCGGCGTCGTGTCGTTCTACGACGCGCTCGATCGTGCCGAAGAAGTCGGACTGGATCTCGTCGAGATCGCGCCGAACTCGACGCCGCCCGTCTGCAAGCTGCTCGACTACGGTCGCTTCAAGTACCAGTCGCAGAAGAAGGCGGCCGAGGCGCGCAAGAATCAGAAGGTCGTCGAGATCAAGGAGGTCAAACTCCGTCCGGGCATCGACGACCACGACTACGAAGTCAAGATGAAGCAGTCGCGCCGCTTCTTCGAGGAAGGCGACAAGGTCAAGATCACCCTGCGCTTCCGCGGTCGCGAGATGGCGCATCAGGATCTCGGCGTCATGCTGCTCGATCGCGTGCGTGCCGACGTCGGCGACATCGCCAAGGTCGAGTCGGAGCCCCGCCTCGAAGGCAAGCAGATGATCATGATCCTGGCGCCGCGCTGAGCGCGACGCCGATCGAGAGAACCCCGCGCCCGACCCGGTCGGCGCGGGGTCTTCGTTTCGGGGGAGGGGAGACCCCCGCGGCGCGTGGCCCGGAACGGCCGAACGCGCCGAGACGACGGCGGAGGCGGACGTCGCCATGACATCGACCACACGATCGCTGCGCTGGCGGCTGGGCCCCGGCGACGACGCCGGCCTCGAGCACGTCGAGGTGAAGATCGCCGACAGCGGCATCGCGGCCGAGGCGGTGGTGATCGCCGGCGCCGGCGAGGCGGCCTACGGCGCCCGCTGGCGCATCGTCGTCGATCCCGATTGGGCCTGCACCCGCTCCGTGCACCTGACCCGCCTCGGCGGCCCGACGGTAGCGTTGCGCCACGACGGCTACGGCGTCTGGTCGGACGGCGAGGGCAAGACCCGCAAGGAATTCGCCGGCCTCGCCGACTGTCTGATCGACGGCTCGCCCTTCGGCCTCACCCAGATCCTGAAGCGCCTCGGCGCCAAGGCGGCCAAGGCCCAGTCCTTCGACGTCGTCGTGGTCACGCTGCCGGGGCTCTCCGTCGAACGCGCGTCGCTGCGGCTCGAGCCGATCGAGGCCGGCCGGCGCTGGCGTCTCGGCCGCGGCGAGGCGTCGGTCGAGATCGCGGTCGACGCCGACGGCTTCGTCATCGCCTACGGCGAGACGGCGACCCGCATCGAGCCGGCCGCGGCTGCGTGAGTGAAGGCGAGCCCGAACGGGCGTCGGCCGGTCGGGCCGTGACGCTCGTGAAATTCGGGCATCCCGAATTTCACGAGCACAGTGAGATCCCGCTTTCCGCCCGACCCCGTTGCATTTCCGGTCTTCGCCGCCTATAACCCGCCGGTCTTGCGAACCGACCGGCTGTAAAGGGCATGCCGTGGCGGTTCTCGAAGGCTCGAACCCAACGTCAATTCACGGGACCAGGGGGTTCACGCGCGATCGATCGGTCGCGTGACCGAGGAAGCTTCGAGGCATCCTCGTTCCTGGCCCGGCAACTCGAGAGAGAGCCAAATGCCCAAGATGAAGACCAAGAGCGGCGCCAAGAAGCGCTTCAAGCTCACGGCCACCGGTAAGGTCAAGGTCGCCCAGGCCGGCAAGCGTCACGGCATGATCAAGCGCACGACCAAGTTCGTCCGCAATGCCCGCGGCACCACCGTCCTCGCCGACGCGGATGCCAACATCGTCAAGAAGTACTTCTTGCCGAACGCCTGAACCCGCCCCTTGAACCTGTCGATCTGAAGGAAATCGAACCATGGCTCGTGTCAAGCGCGGCGTGACCGCTCACGCGAAGCACAAGAAAGTGCTGAAGGCGGCGAAGGGCTATTACGGCCGCCGCAAGAACACCATTCGCACCGCGAAGGCTGCCGTCGAGAAGGGCATGATCTATGCCTATCGCGACCGCAAGAACAAGAAGCGCAACTTCCGCGCCCTGTGGATCCAGCGCATCAACGCCGGCGTCCGTCAGGTCGACGCGGCGATGACCTACTCGCGCTTCATCGACGGCCTCGCCAAGGCCGGCATCGAGGTCGACCGCAAGGTCCTGTCCGAACTCGCGATCTCCGCGCCGGAGGCCTTCGCCGAGCTGGTCGTCAAGGCCCGCGCCGCCGTCGAGGCCGCCAAGGCCGCCTGATCGGCGACGTCGCGAAAGACATGCGAAGGCGGTGGGGGCGACCCCGCCGCCTTCGTCGTTATATCTTAAGGAAACCCCCACCTACGGTGGGGGGATGGAAGAGTTTTACACAGTATGAAAGAAACCTCCGTGCTTGGGCCACGTAGTGGCCCAAGCACGGAGGTTATAGTGGACGATAACCGCCTATCACACAGCACTTGGGACTGCAAATACCACTTGGTGTTTGCGAGTAAGTATCGAATGAAGCGTATCTATGGTGCGCTTAGGTTGGAGTTGCGAGATCAATTTTTGAAGCTGTGCCTACAGAAGGGATGCCGGATCGAAGAAGGGCATCTTATGCTGGATCACGTTCACATGCTGATCTCGATACCTTCAAAATACTCCGTGTCCTACATAGTGGGCTTCCTCAAAGGGAAAACGGCTCTCTATGTGGCCAACAGGTACGCAAAGAAGAGGAAGTACCGAGGTTACCACTTCTGGGCTCGGGGATATTTCGTCTCGACGATCGGGTACGACGAACAGGTCGTTAGACGTTACATCAGGGACCAGGAGAAGGCCGACAAGGCTTCCGACCAGATCGAACTGTTCAGACTGAATCCCTGATGTAACAGAACCACTTCTAGTGGTCCAAGCGCAGCGTCCCAAACCTCCGCCTCTGGCGGAGGTCAATGACTTTCAGGCTCGATTCCGGCCCGACCCGGCGTCGGCCGGCCGGGCCGAACATCACTCGCCCTCGGCGAAGAGCGCGGCGAGGCGGGCGCGGTCGATGCCCGGGCAGATCCGCCCCGGCGGTTTCACCGTCGGCGTGTCCTCGCCGGCGACGATGGCGTTGACCACCGCCTCCTCCACCGCTTCGACGGTGCCGAGATGGAGCGGATCGATGCGGTCGCCGTCGAGGGCGACACTTTCGACGAACGCTCCCGGTTGCGCCGTCCCGACCGGCGCGACCGAGAAGGCGAGGAAGATGTCGCCGGAGCTGTTGCCGCCGGGCGTGCCGCCGCGGCCGACGCCGAGCGCCGCCCGCCGAGCGAGGTGGCGCAGCGACAGCGGCGTCAGCGGCGCATCGGTGGCGACGACGACGATGATCGACCCCTGCTCGCGGTCGCGGAAGCTCCCTTCCGGCATCAGCCGGCCGACCGGCTTGCCGAGCACCTGGAACCACGGCCGGATGCCGTGATTGGCCTGGACGAGACAGCCGACCGTCCAGGTCCGCCCGTCGATTTCCACCAGCCGCGACGCCGTGCCGGTGCCGGCCTTGAACTCGTAGGCGATCATGCCGTTGCCGCCGCCGACCGAGCCCTCGGCGACCGGCCCGCCCGCCGCCGCCTCGATCGCCGCGATCGCGTGCTCGGGCGTGACGTGCAGGGCGTTGATGTCGTTGAGCACCCCGTCATAGGTCTCCGCCACCACCGGCATCGCCCAGGCGTCCCCGGCGAAATGGTCGGCATAGGCGTCGATCATCCAGCGTGTCGCGCCGTGATGCGCCGCCCCGATCCCGTGGGTGTTGGTGATCAGCACCGGGCCGATGAACCGGCCGGCGTCGTCGATCCAGTGGGTGCCGGTCATCTCGCCGTTGCCGTTGAGGGCGAAGTGCCCGGCGGCGACCGGTTCCGGCCGACCATGGTCGCGCCGCGGCCGGATCGCCGTGACGCCGGTGCGCATCTTCTTCGCCGGGTCGGTCAGCGTCGTGAAGCCGACGGAGACCCCGGCGACGTCGGTGATGGCGTTGAACGGGCCGGGCCGGCCGGGGAACGGCAGGCCGAGATCGCGGGCGCGTGGGGTCATGCGAACTCCTCGCCGTCGAGCGGTCCGACGGCATCGGGGATGGGACGCGGTCGCCGATCGAACCGCCGCCGCGTTCCTTCCTACACCGGAGCCGGCGCGCTCAGAAGCGGCCTCACCCCTTCTCGAAGCGGGCGATCGCGGCGAGGAACGTGTCGCCGAAGCGCGCGAGCTTGGCGGCGCCGACGCCGTGGATCTCGCCGAGTTCCGCCCGCGTCGTCGGCCGTGCCCGCGCCATCTCGATCAGCGTGCGGTCGGCGAAGACCACATAGGCCGGCGCGTTCAGCTCGTGCGCCAGCGCCGCGCGCTCGGCCTTGAGCAGGGCGAGAAGCTCGCTCTCCCGCGCATCGAGCCCGGCCGCGGTGGTCTTTTCGGCGCGGACGGCCTTCTTCGTCTTCTTCTCGCGCGCCGCCTCGATGACGTCGCTGCGGAAGGTGACCTCGCGCCGCCCCTTCAGCACCTCGACGCCCGCTTGCGTGACGAACCAACGGCCGTGGGTCGAAAGATCGACGTCGGCGAGGCCGAGTGCCAGCAACTGGCGGAAGATCGCCCGCCACTGCGCCTTGGTGAACTCCTTGCCGCATCCGAAGGTCCTGAGGTTCGTGTGGCCGAAGCGGACCATGTTCTCGGTCGTCTCGCCGGTGAGCAGCGACACGAGATGCACCTCGCCGAAGCGCTCGCCGGTCCTGACCATCGCCGAGAGCGCCTTCTGCGCCGCCACCGTGCCGTCGAAGGTCGCCACCCCGTCGAGGCAGATGTCGCAGTTGCCGCAAGGCTCGCTCTCCTCGCCGAAATAGGCGAGCAGCACCTGCCGCCGGCAGCGCGGCGTCTCGGCCAGCGCCACCAGCGACTGCAGCCGCTGCCGCTCCACCCGCTTCTGTTCGTCCGAGGCCTCGCTCTCGTCGATCTGGCGGCGGCGCAACAGGATGTCGTCGGTGCCGTGCAGCGTCAGCGTGTCGGCGGGCAGTCCGTCGCGCCCGGCGCGGCCGATCTCCTGGTAATAGGCCTCGATCGACTTCGGCAGGCTCGCATGGGCGACGAAGCGCACGTCCGGCTTGTCGATGCCCATGCCGAAAGCGATGGTCGCGGTCATCACCACCCCGTCCTCCTGGAGGAAGACGTCCTGGCGTTTCGCCCGCGTCTCCTGGTCGAGTCCGGCGTGATAGGCGAGCGCACGAAACCCCTGCGCGCCGAAGAACTCGGCCAGGTCCTCGGTCTGCTTGCGCGAGGCGCAGTAGACGATGCCGCTCTCGCCGCGGTGGCTCTCGAGGAAGCGGGTGAGCTGGCGCCGCGGGTCGGCCTTGGGCCGCATGGCGAGGCGCAGGTTCGGCCGGTCGAAACCGTGGACGAAGACGGCCGGCGCGGCGTGGAACAGTCCGGCGACGATCTCGTCGCGCGTCGCCGCGTCGGCGGTCGCCGTCAGCGCCACGATCTGCGGCGAGCCGAGCCGCGCCGCGAAGCCGCCGATCTCGCGATATTCCGGGCGGAAATCGTGGCCCCACTGCGAGATGCAGTGCGCCTCGTCGACCGCCAGCGTCGCCACCCGCGCCCGCGCCAGCATCTCCTGGGTGTCGGGGCGCGCCAGCCGCTCCGGTGCGACGTAGAGCAGGCGCAGCCGCCCCGCCTCGAGATCGGCCATGGTCTCGCGGAGCTCGTCCGGCCCGGTCGAGGAGTTGAGCGCCCCGGCGGCGACGCCGTTGGCCCGGAGCTGCGCCACCTGATTGCGCATCAGCGCGATGAGCGGCGAGACGACCACCGTGAGGTCTTCGCGCACGATCGCCGGAAGCTGGTAGCACATCGACTTGCCGGCACCCGTCGGCATCACCGCGAGCACGTCCGAGCCCTCCAGCACCGCGGCGACGATGTCGTCTTGGCCCGGGCGGAAGTCGGGGTAGCCGAAGACCTCGCGCAGCACCGCCCGGGCACGCGCCAGTTCGAGGGTCGCGGCTTTGGCATCACGGGGGAGGGCGGGCACGGCGGGTCTCCTGAGGCTCGACGAGGCGTAGCGGCCGGAGGGGGAGGGCGTCAACCGGCGAGGAAGAGGGGCGTAGGGGGAGATGGTTCGAGGCCACCCGATCGATCATCGCCACGCATCGCTGCCATGAGCGCTATTCGTTTGAAAGGCCGCAGGCCGTCGGCCACTGTGCCGGCGAGGGGAAAGGGCGGACATGACCAGACGCGAGCGGACGATCATCCTGGCGCGCGGCGCCGCGACGCTGCTCGTCGCCATGGGCCTCGGCCGCTTCGCCTTCACCGCGCTCCTGCCCGCCATGCAGACGGCGACCGGCTTCACCGACGCCGACGCCGGTCTGATGGCCTCGCTCAATCTCGCCGGCTACCTCGCCGGCGTCTTTCTCGCCGGGCGGACCTCGGCGGCGATTCGGCCGCTTCTCTTCCGCCTCGCTCTGGTGGTGGCGATCGTCTGCATCGCCGGTATGGGTCTGACCCTCGGCCTGTGGTTCTGGGATCTGCTGCGGCTGGCCGCCGGCATCTCCTCCGGCTTCCTCTTCGTCCTCGGCACCGCCTTCGTCTACGAACGTGGCGCCGCCACCGGGCCGACCGGAACGGCGCTGCACTTCGCCGGCGTCGGCAGCGGCATCGCGCTGACCGGCCTCACCGCCCAGTTCGTGCCCGACTGGCAGGCGGCCTGGATCTTCCTCGGCATCGTCGCGGTGGTCCTCGCCTGGCCGGCGGCCGGCGTGCCGGGCGAGGGGCCGCGCCGTGGGCAGGCCGCTGCGCCCGCCGCGCCGCGCATGCGCTGGACGTCGGCCTTCGCGCTGCTGGTCGTCGCCTATGCGCTGGAAGGCCTCGGCTACATCGTCACCGGCACCTTCCTCGTCGCCATCCTGCACCGCCTGCCCGAGACGGCGCATCTCGCGCCTCTCGCCTGGGTGCTCGCCGGCCTCGCCGGCATTCCCTCTCCGCTGATCTGGACCCGCATCGCCCACCGCTTCGGCGCCTGGGGTTCGCTGACGGCGGCCTATGTCGTGCAGGCGGTCGGCATCTTCGCCGCGCTGACCGGTTCGCCCGCCGCCGCGCTCTTCTCCGCCGTCTCCTACGGCTTCACCTTCATCGGCATCACCGGCGTCTCCGTCGCTCTCGCCGCCCGCCTGCAGCCGGGCGCGACGGCGCGCGCCACCGCCTTCATCACCATCGGTTACGGCATCGGCCAGGTGATCGGCCCCTGGGCCGCCGGTCTGGTGGCGACCGGGTCGTCGGGCTTCGCCCTGCCGCTGATCGGCGCCGGCACGGTGGTCACCGCGTCGGCGCTGCTCTCCGCGGTGGGGCACGTCGTGGCGAAGCGCGCCGACGCGTCGTGACGGACGCATGGCCGATCACGCCGCCTTCGTCACCCGTCGCAGCGTCAGATTGATTCGCCCGCCGCCGGCGAGCAGCGTCGAGGTGCCCGGCAGGATGCGGTCGACGCCGTGGAAGGCGAGGCGCGCCGGACCGGAGAGCACCAAAACGTCGCCCGAGGCGAGCGGGAAGGACCGCGTCGGATCGCCGCGCTCGACCCCGCCGAGACGGAAGCGGCAGGTGTCGCCGAGCGACACCGACAGCAGCGGCGCGGCGAAGTCCTCCTCGTCGCGATCCTGATGCAGTCCCATCTTGGCTTCGGGACCATAGAAGTTGACGAGACAGGCCTCGGGCCGCTGCGGATGGTCGGTCACATCGTCCCAGAGGTCGAGAAGTCGCGCAGGAATCGGCGGCCACGGCCTCCCCGTCACCGGATGGGTCGGTTGATAGCGATAGCCGGCGCGATCCGACACCCAGCCGAGCGGCCCGCAATTCGTCATGCGCACGCTGAACGGTTTGCCGGTCCGCGGCATCACCGGCACGAACAACGGCGCCTCGCGCACCACCTCGCGCAGCTCGGCGACCAGCCTCTCCTGGGTGGAGCGGTCGAGCCGGCCGGAAAGGAGGCGCACGCCGGGCGCGATTTCTGGCATTTCTGGCAATCTTCGGTTCGCAGATCGTGTCGTCGAGTTGCGCTATGAATCGGTCCACATAACGAGAACGAAGAGACTTCGGATGGCACGTCACGGCATCATCGTCTGGAACGAACTCACCACCTCGGATCTCGAACGCGCCAAGGCGTTCTATGCGGCCACCATGGGATGGGCCTACGAGGACATCGTCACTCCGGCGGGACCCTACACCCTGGCGCGCCTGCCCGACCAGCCTCGTCCTGTCGCCGGCCTGATAACCTGGCCGCCCGGCGAAGACGACGCCGACGATTGGTTTCCCTATGCCGGCGTCGACGACATCGAAGCGGCGGTCGCTGCGGCCGAGGCGGCCGGCGGGCACTCCGATCCGATCTTCGAGGTGCCCGGTGTCGGTCGTTTCGCCGTCCTCACCGATCCGAACGGCGCGACGCTCGGACTGATGCAGCGCTTCGCCGACGCCTGAACCGGGGCGTCAGTCGCCGTCGCCACTCCCATCGCCGTCGCCGAAGCCGAGAAGCCCGAAGATCGAGCCGTCTTCGTCGCGGGCGCGCCGTTCCGATTCGGGCGTCGCGCGCTCCCACACCCGCGCCACGTCGAAGAACGCCGGCAGGACCGCCGAGCCGGTGGCGAAGAGGGCGAGGAAGAGGCCGAAGTCCGCCGCGAAGCCGAGCACCGATCCGGGTGCGGCGTCGATGCGCCCGGCAGGATCGATCAGATCGGTCGCGACCACGCCGACGAGGGCCGCCGTCGCGATCACCATCGCCATGAACAGAAGCGACCGCGCCGGCGCCGGCCCGCCGGCTGCGCCACTCGGGGCGCGGAATTTCGAGATCACCGGCTGCGCCATACGTCGAGGTCCTCTCGCCGACTCGGAGCGGTACGGCCGCCGATCCGGTTCCGCGACGATCCTACCGGCACGAGATTACCGCGGAGTTCCCTCCTTGCGGCCCCGATTGCCCCCTCTTATATACCCCGGCGAAGCGCTTTCCGGCCCGCGCGGCGGGACGGGAGCCACCACGAAACACGGTTCAACCGCCGGGTCCCGGAGCGGGGCCCGCAAGGGGGTCGTGAACGGAACGCTCGTCACGAGGTCCGGACGACCTGCCACTCGAGGAGAAGCATCATGGGTAAGGTGATCGGTATCGACCTCGGCACGACCAATTCGTGCGTCGCCGTCATGGACGGCAAGACCGCCAAGGTCATCGAGAACGCCGAGGGCGCGCGCACCACGCCGTCGATCGTCGCCATGACCGACGACGGCGAGCGTCTCGTCGGCGTCGCCGCCAAGCGTCAGGCCGTGACCAATCCGGAGCGCACCTTCTTCGCGGTGAAGCGCCTCATCGGCCGCCGCTACGAAGACCCGATGGTCGAGAAGGACAAGAAGCTCGTCCCCTACAAGATCACCAAGGGCGGCAACGGCGACGCCTGGGTCGAGGCCGACGGCAAGCCCTATTCGCCTTCGCAGATCTCCGCCTTCACCCTCGGCAAGATGAAGGAGACCGCGGAAGCCTATCTCGGCGCGCCGGTCACGCAAGCCGTCATCACCGTTCCCGCCTACTTCAACGACGCCCAGCGTCAGGCGACCAAGGACGCCGGCAAGATCGCCGGTCTGGAAGTCCTGCGCATCATCAACGAGCCGACCGCCGCCGCGCTCGCCTACGGCCTCGACAAGCGCGCCGCCGGCACCATCGCGGTCTACGACCTCGGCGGCGGCACCTTCGACGTGTCGATCCTCGAGATCGGCGACGGCGTCTTCGAGGTGAAGTCGACCAACGGCGACACCTTCCTCGGCGGTGAGGACTTCGACATGCGGCTGGTCGGCTATCTCGCCGACGAGTTCAAGAAGGAGACCGGCATCGATCTGAGGAACGACAAGCTCGCCCTGCAGCGCCTCAAGGAGGCGGCCGAGAAGGCCAAGATCGAGCTGTCGTCGGCCACCCAGACCGAGATCAACCTGCCGTTCATCACCATGGACGCGACCGGTCCGAAACATCTCAACATCAAGCTCACCCGCGCCAAGTTCGAGGCGCTGGTCGACGACCTGATCCAGCGCACCGTCGAGCCCTGCAAGGCGGCTCTGAAGGACGCGGGCCTGTCGGCCGGTCAGATCGACGAGGTGGTGCTGGTCGGCGGCATGACCCGCATGCCCAAGGTCCAGGAGGTGGTGAAGACCTTCTTCGGTCGTGAGCCCCACAAGGGCGTCAACCCGGACGAGGTCGTCGCCATCGGCGCCGCCATCCAGGGCGGCGTGCTCCAGGGCGACGTCAAGGACGTGCTGCTTCTCGACGTGACCCCGCTGTCGCTCGGCATCGAGACCCTCGGCGGCGTCTTCACCCGCCTGATCGACCGCAACACCACGATCCCGACCAAGAAGTCGCAGGTCTTCTCGACGGCGGAAGACGGCCAGACCGCGGTCACCATCCGCGTCTTCCAGGGCGAGCGCGAGATGGCGGCGGACAACAAGATGCTCGGCCAGTTCGATCTGGTCGGCATTCCCCCGGCGCCGCGCGGCGTGCCGCAGATCGAGGTCGCCTTCGACATCGACGCCAACGGCATCGTCAACGTCCACGCCAAGGACAAGGGCACCGGCAAGGAGCAGCAGATCCGCATCCAGGCCTCCGGTGGTCTCTCCGACGCCGACATCGACAAGATGGTCAAGGACGCCGAGAGCCATGCCGCCGAGGACAAGAAGCGGCGTGAGCTGGTCGAGGCCAAGAACCACGCCGAGGGCCTCGCCCATTCGGCCGAGAAGGCGCTCAAGGACTACGGCGACAAGGTCTCGGCCGCCGACAAGTCGGTGATCGAGGCGGCCGTGGCCGACACCCGCAAGGCGATCGAAGGCGAGGACGTCGAGGCGATCAAGGAAGCGGCCAACAAGCTCGCCGAAGCCCAGATGAAGCTCGGTGAGGCGATGTACGCCGCCGGTCAGGCCGACGGCGGCGAAGGTGCCGCAAGCGGCCACGACGCCGGCCACAAGGCCGACCGCGACGACGTCGTCGATGCCGACTTCACCGAGGTGAAGGACGACAAGAAGCACTGATCCGGTGCTTCTCCAGTGATGCGTGCGACCCGGTGTGACCCACACCGGGTCGCACCGCATGAAGGCCCCCGCCCGGACGAGGATCGGACCCGACCATGGCCAAGCGCGACTACTACGAGGTCCTCGGGGTCTCGAAGACCGCCGACGAGAAGGAGCTGAAGAGCGCCTTCCGCAAACTCGCCATGCAGTTCCACCCGGACCGCAATCCCGGCAATGCCGAGGCCGAGGCCAAGTTCAAGGAAATCAACGAGGCCTACGACGTCCTCAAGGACGACCAGAAGCGCGCCGCCTACGACCGCTTCGGCCACGCCGCCTTCGAGAACGGCATGGGCGGTGGTGGCGGCGCCGGCTTCAACGGCGACTTCGCCCAGACCATGTCGGACATCTTCGAGAACTTCTTCGGCGGCGATTTCGGCGGCCGCGGACGGTCCTCGGGTGGTCGCGAGCGCGGTGCCGACCTGCGCTACAACATGGAGATCACCCTCGAGGAGGCCTACACCGGCAAGAAGGTCGAGATCCGCGTCCCGACCACCGTCTCCTGCGAGGCCTGCACCGGCACCGGCGCCGCGCCCGGCACCTCGGCTCAGGCCTGCCGCACCTGCGGTGGCCTCGGCCGCGTCCGCGCCGTCCAGGGCTTCTTCACCATCGAGCGCACCTGCCCGACCTGCCAGGGCCGCGGCCAGGTCATCCCCGATCCCTGCAAGAAGTGCGGCGGTTCCGGCCAGACGGCGACCGAGAAGACCCTCGAAGTGGCGATCCCCGCCGGCATCGAGGAAGGCACCCGCATCCGTGTCGCCGGCGAGGGCGAAGCCGGCGCCCGCGGCGGCCCGTCGGGCGACCTCTACATCTTCATCTCGATCAAGCCGCACGCCTTCTTCCAGCGCGACGGCGCAGACGTCTACTGCCGGGTGCCGATCTCGTTGACGACCGCGGCGCTCGGTGGCCAGTTCGACGTGCCCACCCTGTCGGGCGAGAAGACCAAGGTGAAGGTCCCCGAGGGCACCCAGTCGGGCAAGCAGTTCCGCCTCAGGGCCAAGGGCATGCCGGTGATGCGGACCCACGGCCACGGCGACATGTACATCCAGGTGACGGTCGAGACGCCGCGCAATCTGACCAGGAGGCAGCGCGAGCTGCTCGAGGAGTTCGAGAAGGAATCGAACGGCACCACCCATCCCGAATCCGAGGGCTTCTTCTCCAAGGTGCGGGATTTCTTCGACAATCTGGGAAATTGAAGCCTTTCGACCGTCCCTGCGTGTTGCGGTCGCACCGGGTCCGGAAGGGCCCCGTCTCGGCTCTTGGACATTTGTCCGGCAGACCCGTGACATCGTAATGTCGCCGCCGGCCGACAGGATGCGTCGGCGAACGAACGAGACCCACCGGAGCCGATGATGGGACGCCCCGAGAAGCGCATCGATACCGACGAGTTGCGCCACAAGGTTCTGGACGAGGTCCGCTTTCTCAAGAACTGGCTCGACAAGCCGCTGATGACCGGCGCGGTGGCGCCGTCGAGCCCGGCGCTCGCCAAGCTGATGGCCTCGCACGTCGATCCGGCCGTCCCCGGTCTGGTGGTCGAACTCGGCCCCGGCACCGGCGTCGTCACCCAGGCGCTGGTCGATCGCGGCATCGCCGCCGATCGCATCGCCGCCATCGAATACAACCCCGACTTCTGCAAGCTGCTGCGCAACCGCTTCCCCGGCGTCCACTTCGTCCACGGTGACGCCTACCGCATGCGCCACACGCTCGGCGATCTCGTCACCGGCCGCGACGCGCCGGTGGCCGCCGTGGTGTCGAGCCTGCCGCTCTTCACCAAGCCGCTGCCCGAGCGCGCCCGCCTGCTCGAGGAATGCTTCGACCTGATGCCGCCCGGCGCGCCCTTCATCCAGTTCTCCTATGCGCTGGTGCCGCCGGTCCCCCACGGTGCCGGCCGCTTCGAGATCGAGCGCACCGGCTGGGTGGTGATGAACCTGCCGCCGGCCCGGGTGTGGATCTATCGCCGGCCCTGACGGGACCGGCGACTTGCGGTGCCGCGCCGGCGGGCGTAGATCGACCTCGTGATCGCTCGAGGACCCACGCCATGCCCTTCGTCGCCGCCTCTCCGAAAGATCGTCTGATCCTCGCCCTCGACGTTCCCTCCGTCGCCGAGGCCGAGCGTATCGTCGAGGAGACCCGCGGCGAGGTCGGCGTCTACAAGATCGGCTATCGCCTCGTCTTCGCCGGCGGCCTGGCGCTCGCCGAGAAACTGGTGGCGGCCGGTGAGCGCGTCTTCCTCGACGTCAAGCTCCTCGACATCGACAACACCATCGCCGAGGGGATCGAGTCGATTCTCGCGCTCGGCGTCGACTGGGTGACGCTCCACGCCTACCCGAAGGCGATGCGCGCCGCCGTCGCCGTCCGCGACCGCGCGCCGCAGTGCCGTACCAAGCTCCTCGGCGTCACCGTCCTCACCTCGATGGACGACGGCGATCTCGCCGCCGCGGGCTACGCCGGCAACGTCGCCGATCTCGTTCTCGCACGTGCGAAAGATGCGGTCGCCGCGGGCATGGACGGCATCGTCTGCTCGCCGGCGGAAGCCGCGCGGCTGCGCGCCGCCGTCGGCTCCGATCTGGCGCTGGTGACCCCCGGTGTCCGCCCGAAAGGCGCGGAAGCCGGCGATCAGAAGCGCATCATGACCCCGGGCGACGCCATCCGCGCCGGCTCCGACCTGCTCGTCGTCGGCCGCCCGATCCTCGCCGCCGCCGATCGCCGCAGTGCAGCACGCGCCATCGTCGCCGAGATCGCCGAGGCGACCGCCGGACGCTGATCCGCCCCCGCCCGCGTGCGCCGCTCATACCGGCGAACGGCCGGATTCCGCCTTAATTTGGACGCGGCATCGAGCTTTCAGCGAAACTACATATACGAAGGGCGGGGTATCGCATCTTCTTGCGGGCGGGCAAATTCCGTCCACAGCGACCCGTTCCGGGGAAGGGGTCGGCTCGTGCTCCGGGGGGAGTTCGACACGAAGAACAACAGGCTTCGCTCATGCTCGCAGCAGCGAGCGTGTGCGAGCGGCTCGTTTTTTCGCGCGCTCCTCACCGAACGAAATCCAGGGAGGTACTCAAGTGAGTAACGACATCGCCGCCAAGGTGCGGGCCAATCCCAAGTTCCAGGAACTGGTCTCCACCCGCAACAGCCTGAGCCTGAAGCTGACGATCGCCACGCTCGTCCTCTACTACGGCTACATCCTTCTCATCGGCTTCGATCCGAAGCTCCTCGCGATGAAGGTCGGTTCCGGCGTCACGACGCTCGGCATGCCGGTCGGCGTCGTCGTCATCGTCCTGTCCTTCGTCATCGTGGGCATCTACGTGCGCAAGGCCAACGCCAGCTTCGACCAGCTGACGAAAGAGATCGTCGAGGAGACCAAGTGATGTCGCGTATGAAGTCCCTTCTCCTCGGCGCGGCTCTCGCCGCCGCCCTTCCGACCGTGGCGCTCGCCGCCGGTCCGGACGCCGGCCAGCTCGCCAAGCAGGCCACCAACTGGACCGCGATCGCGATGTTCCTCGCCTTCGTCGTCCTGACCCTCGGCATCACCTACTGGGCGGCCAAGCAGAGCCGTTCGGCCGCGCAGTTCTACACCGCCGGCGGTGGCATCACCGGCTTCCAGAACGGTCTGGCGATCGCCGGCGACTACATGTCGGCCGCCTCGTTCCTCGGCATCTCCGGCCTCGTCTACATGAACGGCTACGACGGCCTGATCTACTCGGTCGGCTTCCTCGTCGGCTGGCCGATCGTGACCTTCATGATCGCCGAACCGCTGCGCAACCTCGGCAAGTTCACCTTCGCCGACGTCGCCTCGTTCCGCTTCGGTCAGACCCCGATCCGCGTTCTCGCCGCCTGTGGCACCCTGGTCGTCGTCGCGTTCTACCTGATCGCGCAGATGGTCGGCGCCGGCCAGCTGATCAAGGTCCTGTTCGGTCTCGAGTACTGGATGGCGGTCGTGGTCGTCGGCATCCTGATGATCGTCTACGTCACCTTCGGCGGCATGGTCGCCACCACCTGGGTGCAGATCATCAAGGCCGTCCTGCTGCTCTCGGGCGCCACCTTCATGTCCTTCATGGTGCTCGCGCACTTCGGCTTTTCGCCGGAAGCGATGTTCCAGAAGGCCATCGAGGTCCATCCGAAGAAGGAAGCCATCATGGCTCCGGGCACGCTGGTCTCGAACCCGGTCTCGGCCGTCTCGCTCGGCCTCGCCCTCATGTTCGGCACCGCCGGCCTGCCGCACATCCTGATGCGCTTCTTCACCGTGAAGGACGCCCAGGCCGCGCGTAAGTCCGTGTTCTACGCCACCGGCTTCATCGGCTACTTCTACATCCTGACCTTCATCATCGGCTTCGGCGCGATCGTGCTGGTCGCCACCAACCCCGAGTATCTGACGGACGCCACCAAGCCGCTCCTGTCGATCCGCGGCGGCTCCAACATGGCGGCCATCCATCTGGCCGATGCGGTCGGCGGCAACGTGTTCCTCGGCTTCATCTCGGCCGTGGCCTTCGCCACCATCCTCGCGGTCGTCTCGGGCCTGACCCTGTCCGGCGCCTCGGCGATCTCCCACGACCTCTACGCCACCGTCGTCAAGGGCGGTAAGGCCAACGAGGCCGACGAGATCCGCATCTCCAAGATCTCCACCGTCGTTCTCGGCATCGTCGCGATCCTCCTCGGCATCGCCTTCGAGAAGCAGAACGTGGCGTTCATGGTCGGCCTCGCCTTCGCGATCGCCGCTTCCGCGAACTTCCCCGTGCTGCTGATGTCGATCAAGTGGAAGGGCTGCACCACCCGTGGCGCCGTCATCGGCGGCTTCCTCGGCCTGATCGCGGCCACCGTCGGCGTCGTCCTGTCGCCGTCCGTGTGGGAAGCGGTCATGGGCAACCCGAAGGGCTCGGCTCTGATCCAGCTGTCGAACCCGGCGATCTTCTCCATGCCGATCGCCTTCATCGGCATCTGGCTGTTCTCCATCATCGACGGCTCGTCCCGTGCGAAGGAGGACAAGGAGGGCTGGGAAGCTCAGTACATCCGCTCCGAGACCGGCATCGGTGCCCAGGGCGCTGCTTCGCACTGACCCGACGAGACCTTCCGGGAAGGGTTCGCCCTTCCCGGTCGCCTCTTCCGATCCGAAGGCCGGGCCGCGCCAGCGACCCGGCCTTCGCTTTCTTCTCCTCGACAGGGGGCCCCGGAGCGCGCCAGGATGGTGCCCGCGTTCTCCGGCTCCGCACCGGTCGTTCGACCGGCGCGACGCCCCCCCGGTCCTCACCTCGGTCGGTGAGCGGTCGCGGTAACCGTCCGGTGCCCCATGCCCAGAGCTTTCGATACCAGCGCCCCTCCTTTCGATCGTCTGTCGTCGGACGAGAGGGCCGAACTCCTCGCCGCCCTCGACATCGGCTATTTCCGCCCCGGTGAGACGATCATCACCCGGGGCTCCGTCGCCGATCACCTCCACGTGGTGCTCAAGGGGGCGGTCGACGAATACGACGACGACGACCATCTCCTCGCCGTCCTCGGCCCCAAGCAGATCTTCGGCATCCGCGCCGTGGTCCACGGCTCGGCCGGCGCCAACTATCGCGCCGCCGAGGAGAGCCTCGTCTATCTCCTGCCGAAGGACGTGCTGCTGTCGCTGATCCGCCGCAACCCCGAATTCGCGGTGTTCTTCTACTCCGACATCTCCTCGAAACTCGCCGAAGCCGCGCGCACCGAGAAGACCGGTCAGGGCATCGACAGCGTGCTGCGCTGCCGGATCCGCGAGGCGCGCCTGCGCGCCCCCGTCTTCATCGAGGCCTCCGCCTCGATCGAGGAGGCCGAGCGTCGCATGTCCGAGACCGAGCAGAACAGCCTGCTCGTCCGCGACGGCGACCGCACCGGCATCGTCACCCGGACCAACCTCTCCAAGGCCGCCATCCTGCAGAAGCTGCCGCTGACCACGCCGGTCGGCGAGTGCTCGAGCTGGGGGCTGATCGGGGTCGGCGAGGACGACTTCGTCTTCGACGCACTCATGACCATGACCCGCCACAACAAGCGCCGGCTCGTCGTGATGCGCGACGGCGAGGTGGCGGGGGTCCTCGAGGACATCGACATCCTCGGCCTCTTCGCCGGCAATTCGCAGCTCATCCCCGGCCGCATCGATCGCGCCAAGAGCCTCGACGACCTCTCCGTCGCCGCCCACGACATCCAGGGGCAGGTGGAGCGCCTGCACCGTCAGGGCATCAAGGTGCGCGAGATCGCCGCCGTCACCTCGGACCTCAATCGCCAACTCTTCGCCCAGCTCTTCGCCATGGTGGCGCCGGAGACGATCCGCGAGGCCGGCTGTCTCTTCGTCATGGGCTCGGAGGGCCGCGGCGAGCAGACCGTGCGGACCGATCAGGACAACGGCCTGTTGCTCGCAGCCCCCGTCCCCGAGGCCGATCTGGCGCGCTTCCGCGTCGACTTCCAGGCGGCTCTCGCCTCCTTCGGCTTCCCGCCCTGTCCGGGCAACGTCATGGTGTCGAATCCGATCTGGTCGCAGACCCTCGACGATTTCGAGGGCCAGCTGCGTCGCTGGATCCTGACCCCCGACGCCGAGAGCCCGATGCATCTCGGCATCTTCTACGATGCCGCCACCGTCGCCGGTGACGCCGACCTGCTCGTCCGCGCCAAGCGCCGCCTTCTCGACATGATGGCCGGCGAGACGGCGTCCATCGCCCATTTCGCCAAGGCGATCGATCAGTTCCCGGGACCGGGCGGCGTGATCAGCTCGATCATGGAGACCTTCGGCCGCGAGGAGCCGATCGACCTGAAGAAGGCCGGAACCTTCCCGATCGTCCACGGCATCCGCAGCCTCGCCATCGAGAAGGGTCTGACCGAGACCTCGACCTTCGCCCGCATCGAGCGCATCGCCGAGACCGGCTTCTTCGACGAGGCCTTCGCCCGCGATCTCGCCGCCGCCTTCGGCTGGTTCATGGAGCTGCGGCTGCAGTCCCAGCTGCGCGCCCATCTCGCCGGCACCACCGAGGGTGAATCGCTGGTCCGTCCCTCCGACCTCACCACGCTCGACCGCGATCTGATGCGCGACGGCCTGCGCATGGTGAAGCGCTTCCGCGAACTCGTCCGCGCCCATTTCAAGCTGGGGATGTTCTGATGTTCGAGCGCATGGTGCGCCGCATCCGTCGGGAGTTCGACCGGCGGCGGCTCAAGGACCCGCATTGGGCGATGATGTTCGACGAGGACCCTTCGGGCGAGGTGGTGTCGATCGACTGCGAGACCACCGGCTTCGACCTGAAGACCGACGAGGTGATCTATGTCTCGGCGATCCGCGTCGCCGGCAACCGGATCCTCACCTCCTCGGCCTTCAACGCGATGATCCGGCCGGAATCGGCGGCGATGCGCGCCGAGGCGATCCGCGTCCACCAATTGCGCGCCGTCGACGTCGAGAACGGCCGGCCGATGCGCGAGGTCATTCCCGAGTTGCTCGATTTCATCGGCGGTCGACCGGTGGTCGGCTATTGGATCGACTACGACGTCTCCATGCTCGACCGCTGCACCTCGCGCGCCTTCGGCTTCCGCCTGCCCAATCGCCGCATCGAGGTATCGGAGCTCTACTACGGGCTGAAATACGGCAATGCTCCCCAGGGCACGCAGATCGACCTCTCCTTCAACGCCATCGCCCGCGATCTGGGCCTGCGCGAATTGCCGGCCCACGACGCCTTCAACGACGCCCTGTCGGCGGCGGAGATGTACGTGCAGCTGACCGACATGCGGGCGCGCGGCCGGACCATCGCCCGCGAACGTCTCGACGAGGCCGCCGCCGGTATCTCCTATTGAGGCCGATCGAAGCGCCGTCGCCCCGGCGTTCGGGAGCCGCCGCCGGGTCGCGCCCGCGACCGATGCGCCGGCGGTCGCATCGACGACGGAAAAAACCGCCCGGGGAGCCCCGCGGCCCTTGCGTCCTCGCGCGTGCGAGGGCAAGGTCGGCGGCCCGGCTCCGGGGACACCGCCCCGCGTACGGCGCGAACGCGCGCCGTTTCGAGATGTTTCAGGAACGACACTTCGGACGAAATCGATGAGAGTGACAGTCGAGCGTGCGCAACTCGTCAAGTCCCTGACCCATGTTCACCGGGTCGTGGAGCGGCGCAATACCATTCCGATCCTCTCCAACGTCCTGATCCGGGCGGAGGGTGGCCAGCTCAAGCTCAAGGCGACCGACCTCGATCTCGAGGTGTCGGAGGCCGTTCCGGCGATGGTCGAGGAGCCGGGCGCGACCACCGTCCCCGCGCACATGATCTACGACATCGTCCGCAAGCTGCCCGACGGCGCCCAGGTCGAACTCGCCACCCGTCCCGACGGCGCGACGCTCGACATCCGCTCGGGCCGCTCGAAATTCGCTCTGCAGATGCTGCCGGAGCAGGATTTCCCCGATCTCACCGCCGGCACCTTCACCCACCGCTTCCAGCTTCCCGCCGCCGACCTGAAGCGCCTCGTCGATCGCACCTGGTTCGCCATCTCCACCGAGGAGACCCGTTACTACCTGAACGGCATCTACTTCCACGCGGTGACGGTGAACGGCGATCTCAAGTTCCGCGCCGTCGCCACCGACGGCCACCGCCTCGCCCAGGCCGAGATGGTCGCGCCGCACGGCTGCGAGGGCATGCCCGGCATCATCGTTCCGAGGAAGACCGTCGGCGAGATCCAGAAGCTGGTCGACGCCCCCGATGCCGAAGTGACGGTGGAACTGTCGGATTCGAAGATCCGCCTGACCTTCGCCCCCAAGGGCGAGGAGGCCTCGGGCGGCATCGTGCTCACCTCGAAACTGATCGACGGCACCTTCCCCGACTACGGCCGCGTCATCCCGCAGGGCAACGACAAGGAGATGAAGGTCGATCGCGACGAATTCGCCGCCGCCGTCGATCGCGTCTCCACCATCGCCTCCGAGCGCGGTCGCGCCGTCAAGCTGACGGTCGGCGAGGGCCGCCTCGTCCTCTCGGTGACCAACCCGGATTCGGGTTCGGCGACCGAGGAACTGGCGGTCGAATACGACGACGAAGCGCTCGATATCGGCTTCAACAGCCGCTACCTGCTCGACATCGCCTCGCAGCTCGAGACCGACACGGCGGTCTTCCGCCTCGCCGATCCCGGTTCGCCGACCCTGATCCAGGACATCGGCTCCGACAACGCCCTCTACGTGCTGATGCCGATGCGGGTGTGAGCCCGCGGATCGGCACGACGAAACGAGATGGCGGCCGGCGGTGCGATCCGTCGGCCGTCGTCGTTCCGAGGCGGCCACACCACGCGGAACGTCATCGGGCGCTCCGTTTCGGTGGCGGGCTCGGACCCGGTCCGCCGGCCTTCGGATCGGCCGTCTCGATGCCGTGGAGTTTACAAAAACCGACCAGTTGGTATCTTGTTGGGAAGGAGTGCTCCGAGGAGAGGATCGATGTCCCGCACCGCGCGCAATCCAGTCGATACCCGCCGTCGTCTGCTCGAGGCGGCGATGCGCACGATCCGTGAGAAGGGCTTCGCCGCCACCTCGGTCGACGACATCTGCGCCGCGGCCGGCGTCTCCAAGGGTGCCTTCTTCCACCATTTCACCGACAAGGAAGCGCTGGCGATCGCCGCGGCGGAAGCCTTCGCCGCCCGCGCCGCCGAACTCTTCGACGATCCGAGCCTCGCGGCCGCGCCGACGCCCCGCGACCGGCTCTTCGCCTATGTGGCGCTGCGCAAGGCGATGCTCGACGGCGAGATGGCCGAGGTCACCTGCCTCCTCGGCACCATGGTGCAGGAGGTCTGGGAGACCCACCCGGCGCTGCGCGACGCCTGCGCTCTCGGCATCGGCGGTCATGCCGGCGGCCTCGTCGACACCATCGCGGCCGCCAAGGCGGTCCATGCGCCCGGTGCCGAGTGGGAGCCGGAGAGCTTGGCGCTCCACACCCAGGCGGTGATCCAGGGCGCCTTCGTCCTCGCCAAGGCGGCCGGCGATACCGCGGTCGCCGTCGACAGCCTGTCGCATCTCGAGCGTTATCTGGAGTGCCTGCTGCCCATCGCGGGATCATGAGGAGGGTGAGACCATGAGCGAGACCGTCGCGCCGTTCTGTTGGTACGAACTGATGACCACCGATCTTTCCGCCGCCGAGGCCTTCTATGGCGGGGTGGTCGGATGGACGGCGAAGGATTCGGGCATGTCCGGCTTCCGCTATTCGATCTTCTCCATGGGAGAGACCGGTATCGCCGGCGCCATGGCGCTGCCCGAGCCGCTCGCCGCCGCCGGCGTGTCGCCGCACTGGATCGGCTACGTCCGGGTCGAAGACGTCGACGCCATGCTGCCGCGTCTCCTCGCTGCCGGCGGCGCGGTCCTGAAGCCGGCCGAGGACATTCCCGGCGTCGGCCGCTTCGCCGTCGTCGCCGACCCGCACGGTGCGGCCTTCTGCCTCTTCCGCGAGGCCTCGCCGGCGCCGGCGCGCCAGCCCGACGCCGATCCCTACCCGCGCGGCCGTATCGGTTGGCACGAGCTCCACGCCGGCGACGGCGAGGCGGCCTTCGCCTTCTATGCGGCACTCTTCGGCTGGACCGAGACGGAGCGCATGGACATGGGGCCGATGGGCTTCTACCGCCTCTTCGCCACCGGCGGTCCGGCCGTCGGCGGCATGATGACCAGAATGCCGCAGACCCCGCGCCCCTTCTGGGCCTTCTATTTCAACGTCGAGGCGATCGATGCGGCGATCGAGCGGGCGACCGCCGCCGGCGGCAGTGTCGTCCACGGCCCGATGGAGGTGCCCGGCGGCGCCTGGATCGTCCAGGCGATCGACCCGCAGGGCGCCATCTTCGCCCTCGTCGCGCCGAAACGCTGAGAGGGGATCGCCGCGTGACATAAGTTCCAGCCACGCGGCACACCTTCGGTCCACAGTCTCCCGGTCCCGACCATTCGGACCAGGAGACCGCAGATGACCACCGATCTCGCCCCGATGAAGTTCTTCATCGACACCCACGATGCCCGGCACGGGACCTTCCCGGCCGGGATCTCGCCGGCCGATTTCGCCGGCTTCCATGCGAAATACGAAGAGGCCTGCCGCGCCGAGGGCGTGGTGTCGCTGCGCATCCATGTCGGCTTCGGCGAAGGCCGCGCCTTCTGCTTCACCATGGCGCCCGACGCCGAGGCGGTCGCCCGCGCCCATGCCCGCGTCGGGCTGCCCTTCGACGAGATCACCGAGGTGGTGACCTCGACGCCCGGCGATCTCTTCTTCGCCCGCGCCGCGTGAGAAACCGAGAGGGGGTGCGACATGGGCAGCGTCACGCATCTCGTCGTGAGGCGTTACGATCGGCGCATGGGTGCGACGCCGACCTTCGATCTCTTCCCCTCTCTCGCCGATCTCGGCGAGGAGAGCCGGCGTCTCCTCGCCGCCTCGGCGACGCGCCTCGCCTGCGCCGGCGGCACGCCGCTCGTCGCCCGCGGCGATCTGGTCACCGGCGCCTATCTGGTCGAGAAGGGGGCGCTCAGGGTCTATTACGTCTCCGCCGACGGCCGCGAGGGCACCCTCTATTGGGTCGAACCGGGTCAGTCCTGCATCCTCGCCCTCAACGCCCTCTTCTCCCGTCTCGCCTACCCGGCCTGGGTGGAGAGCGAGGGCGACACCGAGGTGATGATCGTCCCCGGCGACGTCTACCGCCGCCTTTTCGCGCTCGAGCCGGCGGTCCAGGGCTTCACCTTCGAGGTCCTGTCGGGCCGGCTCTTCGAGCTGATGGCGATGATCGAGGAGACGGCGTCGCAGGGGCTCGAGGCGCGGCTCGCCGCCTTCCTCGTCCGCCGCGCCAAGGGCGGTCGCGAAGTGGCGATCACCCAGGACCAGATCGCCCGCCATCTCGCCACCTCGCGCGAAGTGGTCTCGCGCCTCGTTCGCGGCTTCGTCGCCCGACGCCTCGTCGCCACCACCCAGCGCCGCATCACCCTGCTCGATCCCGCCGGCCTCGCCGCCATCTGCGCGTGAGGCGGCTCGAGGTCCCGTACCATGTTCGAAGCCTCACCACTCCTCCTCACCGGGGCGGGCGCCTTCGTCGCCGGCCTCGCCGCGGCGATCCTCATCGTCTGGCGCGACCTCGCCCCCACGGCACGCCTCTCGCCCCTCCAGCGCGCCGCCCTCGTCGTCGCGCTCGGCGGCGGCGTCCTCGCCTTCGGCCTGAAGCTCGCGGTGATCGAGACACTGTCGCTCGCCGATCGCGCCCGGCTCGCTCCGACCCTGACGATCGCCGAGCCCGATCCGCTGCCGGCGCACGAAGTCGGCCGCCCGGTCTGGCAGCCGCTCCCCGCCGTCGCCCCGTTCCCGCCGGACGATCCGCCGACGCCCGAGAAGGTGGCGCTCGGCCGACGCCTGTTCTTCGCCGGCGAACTGTCGCGCGACGGAACCCTCTCCTGCGCCTCCTGCCACGACCTCGATCGCGGTGGCGGCGACGGCCGGCCGACCGCGGTCGGTATCGGCGGCGCCGTCGGGCCGCGCAACACGCCGACGGTGTGGAACGCCGCCTTCCAGGCCCGCCTGTTCTGGGACGGCCGCGCCCGCAGCCTCGAGGAGCAGGCGCTGGGGCCGATCGCCAACCCGATCGAGATGGGCGCCGACCCCGCCGAGGTCGCCCGCCGCCTCGCCGCCGACGCCTCCTGGCGTGTCGATTTCGCCGCCGCCTTCGGTGACGCGACGCCGATCGTGCCGGAGACCGTCGCCCGGGCGCTCGCCGCCTTCGAGCGCTCCCTGATCACCCCCGACGCGCCCTTCGATCGCTTCCTCGCCGGCGACACATCGGCCCTGACGCCGCAGCAGCTCAGAGGCATGTCGCTGTTCGAGACCGTCGGCTGCATCGTCTGCCACGCCGGCCCCGGCTTCAGCCGCGCCGGCCTCCTCGCCCCCGAGGAGGGCCGCGCCGGCCTGCGCCGCTTCCCGTCGCTGGCGACGCCCTACACCGCGAAGTACCGCCTCACCGACGATCTCGGCGCCGCGCGGTCGGGCACCGCCGGCATCTGGCGGGTGCCGTCGTTGCGCAACGTCGCGCTCACCGGGCCATGGTTCCACAACGGTGCGGTCGACGATCTCGCCGAAGCGGTGCGGATCATGGCGACGGTCCAGGCCGGTCGCGTCGTCACCGACGAGCCCCGCGTCGCCCCGCGCATCTCCTGGGACCCGGAGACCCGCCGCCTCACCCGCCACACGCCCTCGCCGCTGGGCGAGGAGGAGGTCGCCGCGATCGTCGCCTTCCTCGAGGCGTTGACCGGCGACGGGCTGAAGGCGCGCGCCACGTCGGCCGGCTCTGGCAGGCAGGCGTCCGTCATCTCCGGAGAGTGAGGGACGCGGCGCATCGAGCCCGAACGAACGAGAGCCCCGGAAGCTCGCGCCTCCGGGGCTCCGATGTCACGGTGTCGTGCGTCCGGTCAGGATCGTCAGGCGACGAGTTCCCACACCTTCGGCGAACGCTCGAGGCGGGCGACGAGCAGCTGGCGCTCGAGCTCCATCTCCTTGGGCAGGCGATCACCGAACTGAGCGAAGTGCGAGATCTGTTCCTCGGCCTCGACGAGACCCTTCTCGCGGTCGACCTTGACGATCTCCTCGTACTTCGCCTGCGGGAAGTCGAGGCCCTTCCAGTTGAGGTCGGCGTAGCGCGGCACGAAGCCGTAGGGGCTCTCCACCGCGCCGGCATGGCCGTTGACGCGGTTCACGATCCACTCCAGCGCCCGCATGTTGTCGCCGAAGCCCGGCCAGATGAACTTGCCGTTCTCGTCCTTGCGGAACCAATTGACGCGGAAGATGCCCGGCGCGTTCGGCAGGTTGCGCCCGAGGTTGAGCCAGTGCGCCCAGTAGTCGCCCATGTTGTAACCGCAGAACGGCAGCATGGCGAAGGGGTCGCGGCGCATCGCCGCCTGACCGACGGCGGCGGCGGTGGCCTCCGAGCCCATGGTCGCGGCGAGATAGACGCCGTGCGCCCAGTCGAAGGACTGGAACACCAGCGGGAACGCCTTGGAGACGCGGCCGCCGACGATGAAGGCCGAGATCGGCACGCCCGCCGGGTCTTCCCAGGCCGGGTCGATCGACGGCACCTGCGACGCCGGGGCGGTGAAGCGGGAGTTCGGATGGGCGGCGGGACGGCCGCAATCCGGGGTCCACTCCTGGCCGGTCCAGTCGATGAGGTGCGACGGCGCCTCGTCGGTCAGCCCTTCCCACCACACGTCGCCGTCGTGGGTCAGCGCCACGTTGGTGAAGATGCAATTGGCGTGCAGCGTGGCCAGCGCGTTCGGGTTGGACTTGGCGTTGGTGCCCGGGGCGACGCCGAACAGGCCGTTCTCGGGGTTGATGGCGTGCAGCGTGCCGCGCGCATCCGGCTTGATCCAGGCGATGTCGTCGCCGATCGTCGTCACTTCCCAGCCCTCGTAGCCCTTGGGCGGGATGATCATGGCGAAGTTGGTCTTGCCGCAGGCCGACGGGAAGGCGGCGGCGACGTAGGTCTTCTCGCCCTGCGGGTTCTTGACCCCGAGGATGAGCATGTGCTCGGCGAGCCAGCCCTCGTCGCGCGCCATCACCGAGGCGATGCGCAGCGCGAAGCACTTCTTGCCGAGCAGCGCGTTGCCGCCGTAGCCCGAGCCGTAGGACATGATCTCACGGGTCTCGGGGAAGTGGACGATGTACTTGGTGTCGTTGCACGGCCAGGTGCTGTCGGCCTCGCCGGCGGCGAGCGGCGCGCCGACCGAATGGATGCACGGCACGAAATCGTCGTCGCCGAGCACGTCGAGCACCTTCTGACCCATGCGGGTCATGATGCGCATGTGGACCGCGACATAGGCCGAGTCGGAGACCTCGACGCCGATCTGGGCGATCTTCGAGCCGAGCGGACCCATCGAGAACGGGATGACGTACATGGTGCGGCCGCGCATACAGCCGTCGAACAGGCCGTTCATGGTGGCGCGCATCTCGGCCGGATCGGCCCAGTTGTTGGTCGGGCCGGCGTCGTCCTTGTTCGCCGAGCAGATGAAGGTGCGATCCTCGACGCGGGCGACGTCCGACGGCGACGACCGGGCGAGGAACGAGTTCGGACGCTTCGCCGGGTTCAGGCGGGTGAACACGCCGGCGTCGACCAGCTCCTGACAGAGGCGATCGTATTCTTCCTGGCTACCGTCGCACCAGTGGATCCGGTCCGGCTTGGTCAGCTTGGCGACCTCGTCGACCCAGGCGATCAGTTTGGCGTTCATGGTGGGAGCATGGGACATCAGCGTTCTCCGACGGGTACACGCGCTCGGGTCACGATTTCGGTCGTGAGGCGCAGGAACGAGGCGCGGGTCGACACGGGTGGGCGAAGACACCGTCGATCACCGACGGTGGACGGGCGGCCGAGCCGCCCTGCGAAAATTCGGAATCTCACACGAAGACTGCGGCGCCGGAGGCGCGATGGACGACGGCGAGACGGGTGAACCCGATCTCGGCGGGGCCAGGGCTGCGAGCCCGGAAACCGGTCTGAGTCGAGGGCAAGACTCCTCCGCGAAAAGGTGAAGCGACCCGGGATGCCTCGTCACGAAGTATCCCGCTCACCGATCTTCCGTCTTCGAAAAGATCGTCGATCGACCGTTCCAGCCGATGTGAGCGCCTGCAAAATACTACACCGCTCCCGGTCCGAACAAGGGTGCCGAAAGTCGGATTGAATGCTTATCGTATTGAATCGTTTAGAAGAAATTCCTTGCAGCAGGGACGGTTATTCCCAGCTGCGCAACGCCTCCTCCAGCGCGTCCGGCGACCTCACCGGATGCGGCAGAACGAGACGGCGGAAGGCGCGTCCCTCGTCCGCGGTGGTGGCGAGATCGATCCCTTCCGGGTCGATGCCGACGACCGTCCAGTCGCCCGCCGGCGCCCCGAGCTTCGCCGCCCAGCCGGCGACCCGTGCCGGCGTCTCGGTGAAGCCGGCGACGAGCCGGCTCTCCGCCGCCACCAGCGCCGTCGCATCGGCGCAGTCGACGAGGAAATCCTCGCGCCGCACCCGCATCGCCCGGCCGAACCCGGCGACGAGATGGCAGTCGTCGAGCTCCAGCCGGAAAAAGGCGAAATCGCCGAAGCCGGCGTAGAGCGCGGCGTCCGGATTGCGGGTGAGATAGCGCCGGCGCTGCGCCGCATCGTCGACGATCCGCTCGACGGCACCGACGAGGGTCACCCGCCCGCCCTGCTGCGGATCGCCGAGTGTGCCCTCGACGAAGAGCAGCGAAGCGCGCGGATCCTCGGCGAGATTGCGGCTGTGCGCGGCGAGCGTCGACATCAGGAGGATCGGCGAACCGTCCGGCTCGCAGGCCACCGTCACCAGCGAGCCGAAGGGATGGCCGGTGCGCCGCGCGATGGACGACAGCGCCGCGGTCCGCGCTTCGCGAACCAGCCGGCGAGACGTGGCGACGGGCGAGAAGGTATCGGCTTCGGTCATCGGAGATCCTCGTCGTGGGAAGGCGACGTGGCGGCGGCTGCGTCGACGAACGGCACGAGGCTAGAGCACCGGCCCGATCCGACGCAACCGGCCGCAGGCCATCGCTTCGGACGAGCCGCTGCATCGACGAAAGAAACCGGTGTGCGCCCGGAGGCCGGCCCGAATGTCCCGCCCGCCCCCGTTCCCCGAAGGGTCGTCGGGCGAGATGCCCCGTCGTCTCACCGCGCCACCTGTCGTCGTCGCCCTCGCTCGCTGGCCACGACTCGGCGCCTCGGCTATGATCGCCGCCATGATTTGCGCATATTCGCGGTGCTGGAAAGCACGCGGATCGCCAATTCCGGAGTGATTGCCCGCATGCCCACCATCGCTCTCGTCGACGACGACCGCAACATCCTGACCTCGGTCTCCATCGCGCTCGAGTCGGAGGGGTACCGGGTACAGACCTACACCGACGGCGCCTCGGCCCTCGACGGTCTCAAGGCCAACCCGCCCGACCTCGCCATCTTCGACATCAAGATGCCGCGCATGGACGGCATGGAACTCTTGCGCCGTCTGCGCCAGAAGTCCGAGCTGCCGGTGATCTTCCTCACCTCCAAGGACGACGAGATCGACGAGCTCTTCGGCCTCAAGATGGGCGCCGACGACTTCATCCGCAAACCCTTCTCCCAGCGTCTGCTGGTCGAACGCGTCAAGGCGGTGCTGCGGCGCGCCGGCGCCAAGGGCGAAGGCGCCGCCAAGCCGACCGACGCCGCCAAGGTGCTGGAGCGCGGGCCGCTCACCATGGATCAGGAACGCCACACCTGCACCTGGAAGGGCGAGCAGGTGACGCTGACCGTCACCGAGTTCCTCATCCTCTATGCGCTCGCCCAGCGTCCCGGCGTCGTCAAGAGCCGCAACGCCCTGATGGACGCGGCCTACGACGATCAGGTCTACGTCGACGATCGCACCATCGACAGCCACATCAAGCGGCTGAGGAAGAAGTTCAAGGCGGTCGACGACGACTTCGAGATGATCGAGACGCTCTACGGCGTCGGTTATCGCTTCAAGGAGATGTGACGGGCGCGTGTCGAGCCGGACCGACGAGACGCCGATGACCGCCGAGCGCCGCCGTTTCCCACGGAGGCTGCGCGGAGCGCGGCTCGTGGGACGGCGCATCGCCCGCGCCGTCGGCGCCACCGCCTTCTCCTCGCTGACCCGCCGCATCGCCCTCGTCAATCTGCTCGGCCTCGTCATCCTCCTCGCCTCGATCCTCTATCTCGACCGCTTCCGTGCCGGCCTCATCGACGCCCGCGTCGAGAGCCTCGAGACCCAGGGCGAGATCATCTCCGCCGCCATCGCCGCCTCGACCCAGAGCGACACCGGCGTCGGCGCCATCGATCTAGAAGCGCTGCTGAAGCAGGAGATCGGCGAGGAGAAGCCGCGGCCGGAGGAGAAGCCGGAGCCCGCCGACGAGTTCTCGCTCGAATTCCCCATCGATCCGATGCGGGTCGCGCCGATCCTTCGCCGTCTCGTCTCTCCCGCCAAGACGCCGGCGCGGGTCTGGGACCGCGACGGCTTCCTGGTGATCGACAGCCGCAATCTCTATCGCCGCGGCGATTTCGGGCCGGACGCCGCCACCAGGACGCCGACGACCGAAGATCCCGGCATCTTCCATCGGGCGATCGAGACCGTGTCGCGTTGGCTGCGCGGCGGCCAGGACCTGCCGGTCTATCGCGAGCTCGGCTTCGCCTCCGGCAAGGACTATCCGGAAGTGGCCGCGGCGCTGGCCGGCGACACCATGCCGATCGTCCGCGTCACCCGGCAGGGGGCGATGATCGTCACCGTGGCGGTGCCGATCCATCGCGGCCGTACCATTCTCGGCGCGCTGCAGCTCTCCACCCAGGCCGGCGACATCGACGGCATCGTCCGTGCCGAGCGCATGGCGATCATCCGCGTCTTTCTCGTCGCCTCCGGCGTCATCATCGCGTTGTCGATCCTGCTCGCCGGCACCATCGCCGCGCCGTTGCGCCGCCTCGCCGCCGCCGCCGATCGGGTGCGCCGCTCGGCCAAGGCGCGCGAGGAGATCCCCGACTTCCCCGATCGCACCGACGAGATCGGCCATCTGTCGCGGGCGCTGCGCGACATGACCAGCGCTCTCTACAATCGCCTCGAGGCGATCGAGAGTTTCGCCGCCGACGTGGCGCACGAGTTGAAGAACCCGCTGACGTCGTTGCGCAGTGCGGTCGAGACGCTGCCGCTCGCCCGCAACGAGGCCTCGCGCGGCCGCCTCATGGAGGTGATCCAGCACGACGTGAAGCGGCTCGATCGCCTCATCACCGACATCTCCGACGCCTCGCGTCTCGATGCCGAGTTGGCGCGTCAGGAGGCGGCTCCGGTCGACGTGCGCGCCCTCCTCTCCGCGGTGGCGTCGCTGCAGAACGACCTCGCCTCCGACCGCGGCCAGAAGGTCGGATTGACGATCGACCCGCCGGGGGCCCCCGGCCTCGCCTTCGTCGTCATGGGCCACGACAGCCGCCTCGGTCAGGTCTTCACCAACCTCGTCGACAACGCCCGCTCCTTCTCGCCCGACGGCGGCGAGGTGCGGATCTCGTTGACCTCGACCGACGGTCGGGTCGAGGTGGTGGTCGACGACGACGGCCCCGGCATCCGCGCCGAGAAGGTCGACCGCATCTTCGAGCGCTTCTACACCGACCGCCCCGAGGGCGAGAGCTTCGGCAACAACTCCGGCCTCGGTCTCGCCATCTCCCGCCAGATCGTCGAGGCCCATCGCGGCACGATCACCGCCGAGAATCGCCTGCGCGACGACGGCTCCCTCGCCGGCGCCCGTTTCGTCGTGTCGCTGCCGGGAGGCGAAGTTGGCTGAGGGCTTCGCCACCCATCACGCCACCGCGATCCTGTGGGGCGCGCGGGCCATTCTGTTGCGCGGCGCCTCCGGGTCGGGCAAGTCGCGTCTGGCGCTCGAACTTCTCGCCGAGGCGCGCCGTCTCGCCGTCCACGCCGCACTGATCGGCGACGACCGGCTGGTGCTCCAGGCGGCGTCGGGCCGCCTCGTCGCCCGTGCCGTCGACCCGCTCGCCGGGCTGATCGAGGCGCGCGGCCTCGGCATCGTCGACATCCCCCACGAACCGGCCGGCGTCGTCGGGCTCGTCGTCGATCTGGTGCGCGAATGCCCGGAGCGCCTGCCCGACCGCGTCGGGGGCGATCTCGAGACGGAGATCGCCGACGTGTCGCTGCCGCGTCTGGCGCTGTGGACCGAGGACGCCTCGCCGGTCGTGCGCATTCTCGCGACCCTCGCGACGACTGACGGAATGGCGCAGTGAATTCCCCCTCGGTTCGAATTTGCCACTTGAACTTCGCCGCGGACCCGACCATTTTTCGACGTCTGCCGAGGAAGCGGGGCGAGGTCGCCACCGTGGCGTGGCCCCGAGGGGCGGTGCGTCCTCGTCGAGGGAGCTGTTGATGATCGGTCTCGTCCTCGTGACTCACGGGGATCTCGCCAAGGAGTTCGTCAAGGCGCTCGAGCACGTCGTGGGTCCGCAGGACAGAGTCGCGACGATCTGCATCGGGCCGGAAGACGACATGGAGCAGCGCCGTCAGGACATCCTCGATGCGGTGAGGTCGGTCGACGACGGGACCGGCGTGGCCATCCTGACCGACATGTTCGGCGGCACGCCGTCCAACCTCGCCATATCCGTGATGAACGGCGGGTCGATCGAAGTCGTGGCGGGGATGAACCTGCCGCTCCTGGTCAAGCTCGCCAAGGTGCGCTGCGAGCGCGGTCTCGTCGACGCGGTTGTCGAGGCCAAAGAGGCCGGTCGCAAGTACATCAACGTCGCCAGCCAGGTGTTGCAGGGCTGAGGCGGCGGCAACACGCTGAAATCGTGGGCCCACGGGCCCGTCATCGGGGGAACGGAATGAGCGGGGAAGCGACGGGGGACATCGCACGCGAACTCGCCATCACCAACAAGCGCGGCCTGCACGCCCGCGCCTCCGCCAAATTCGTCCACACCGTCGAGCAGTTCGACGCCGAGATCGAGGTGTCGAAGGACAACCAGACGGTCGGCGGCCTGTCGATCATGGGCCTGATGATGCTCGCCGCCTCGATCGGCACCTCGATCCGCGTCGTCGCCCGCGGCCCCCAGGCGCACGAAGCCCTGACCGCCATCACCCACCTCGTCGAGAACAAGTTCTTCGAGGAGTGAGCAACGGTCCCGGCCGGAGGCCGGGACGAAAAGCCCCGGTGGGGCTTTTCGAGTTGTGAACGCCCCGAGCCACGCGAGGGGCTGGGGCGAAGGTCCGGTGGATCTTCGCGAGCGACGAACGCCCGGAGCGCGAGCGGAGGGCAGGGGCGGTCCCGGCCGGAGGCGTCGACGAAAACGTGCGGTGGACGTTTTCGAGGGGCGAAGGTCCCGCGCCATGCGAGGGGCAGCCGCGTCGATCTTCGCGTATGCTGCGCGCCGCGCGCCGCGTCGCCCCCGCTTCGTCTCCTTCGAGGAGAGACCTCCCATGCCGCCCCGCATCGCCGTCGTCGGATCGACCAACATCGACCTCGTCACCTACGTCACCCGCATGCCGATGCCGGGCGAGACCATCGAGGCCCCCGATTTCCGCATCGGCTGCGGCGGCAAGGGGGCGAATCAGGCGGTCGCCGCGGCGCTGCTCGGGGCCGAGGTGGTGATGGTGTCGAAGGTCGGCGACGACGCCTTCGCCGAGACCTCGCTCGCCAACTTCCGCCGCTTCGGCATCGACACGCGCCACGTCGGCCGCGTTCCCGGCGTCTCGTCGGGCGTGGCGCCGATCTTCGTCGAGCCGTCGGGGGAGAACTCGATCCTCGTCGTCAAGGGCGCCAACGCCCGGCTGCTGCCGGCCGACGTCGACGCGGCGGCGGCGGATCTCGAGACCTGCGATCTGATCCTGCTGCAGCTCGAGATCCCGCTCGAGACCGTCCACCACGCCATCCGCTTCGCCCGCGCCCGCGGCATCGAGACGGTGCTCAATCCGGCCCCCGCGGTGCCGCTCGATCTCGACCTCGTCGGCGCCGTCACCTTCCTCGTGCCCAACCGTAGCGAACTGGCGCTCCTGACCGGTCTGCCGGTCGAGGACGAGCCGCAGGCGATCGCCGCGGCGCGCGTCCTCGTCGAGCGGGGCGTCCGCACCGTGATCGTCACCCTCGGCGCCGACGGCGCCCTGGCGGTCGACGCCGCCGGGGTCTTCCGGGTCGCGCCGGTCGCCGTCGCACCGCGCGACACCACCGGCGCCGGCGACGCCTTCATCGGCGCCTTCGCCCGCTTCTGGGCCGAGAGCCGCGACGCCGCCGCCGCCCTCGCCGAAGCCGCGCTCTATGCCGCCGATTCGGTGACGAAGCCCGGCACCCAGTCGTCCTACGCGAGCGCCGCCGACTTCGCCGCGGCGAAGGCCGCGCGGCGCTGAGGGGCGCAACACGCCGGGGATCCGTGTGGGCCGGTTCAGCCGAGGGCGCAGGCGACCTTGCCGCGGCGGGCATGGTCGCGCTTCTCGCCGGTCCGCAGCCGATACCGTCCGGCGTAGTCCGTCTCGGTCCGGCGGCGCGTCACGATCACCAGGTCGGTGTCGTATCCGTCGCCTTCGGCGAAGACGTGGAACCGCAGGCGCAGTTCGTCGCCCTCGATCCAGGTGGCGACCAGATGGTCGGCCTCGAGGACGATCGTCCGGCCCGCGCGCCGCAGCCGCAACTCGCCCCGGGTGCCGGAGACCGACGTCGCCTCGTGGCCGACGGTCGCCATGACGTGGAAGGTCACGACCGGATCCTCGATGTCGCAGGTCAGTGTCGCCGTCGCCCGAGCCGGCTGGGCGGCGAGGGACGCCATCGCCGCGATCGCGAAAGCCCCTCCTCGAACGGTCGCCATGTCGTTTCCCCTCTCCCCGACGCGGATCCGTCGCACGCCGCACCATCCGCCCGGACGGCTCGTCCCGCGGTTCTCAGCATGCCGTGGTCGGCGTCGCGCCGGAAGTGCGGCGACGCCCCTCGCGCGTGGCGCCTGTGGGTCTCCCGTTCTTGGCGGCGCGATGCCGAGCCGTTAGGATGACGACGGAGACCCGCCGGTCGTTGCCGGCCAGCGGGCCTCGCCGTCGGAAACGGAGGTGTCGCCATGATGAAAGTCCTCGTCGCCGTCGACGGCTCGTCCCATGCCGACAAGGCCGTCGATCACGTGATCCGGCTGGCGAGCGAGCTGCGCTCGATCGAGGTGTTGCTGGTCAACGTCCAGCCCGACCCGGAGTTCCGCACCCTCGCGATGTATCGCGAGGAGATGCTCGCCGAGCTGCGCGAAAACGGTGAAGCCGCGCTCGCCGGTGCCCGCGACCGCTTCCGCGCCGCCGGCGTGTCGGCCCGCGAACGCCTCGAGATCGGTGACCCGCCGCACATGATCGCCGATATCGCCGCCGCGGAAAACGTCGACCTCGTCGTCCTCGGCACCATGGGCCTGGGCTCGGCCGCCGGTCTCCTGTTGTGCACGGTCGCCATGAAGGTGCTGCATCTCGTCGAGGTGCCGGTGACGCTGGTCAGATGAGCCCGCGGGGCCGCGCGGCTCCGCGCCACCGAGAGCCCGCCGCAGCGGAGCGGGCGGAACGGATCGAGACATGCTCGAGACGTCCATCGAAGTCGCGGCGGTGGTGGCCGCCGTCCTTCTCGCCGCGATCGGCGGCGAACTGTTCCTGACCGGCGTGCTCGGGACGGCGAAGACGCTGCGCCTGCCGCGTGGCCTCGTCGCCACCACACTCGGCGCCGCCGCCACCTCGGCACCGGAACTCTTCGTCTCGGTCGTCGCCGCCGGTTCCGGCCGGCCGGAGATCGGCCTCGGCGACACACTCGGCAGCAACGTCGTCAACATCGCCCTGGTGCTCGGTCTCGTGCTCCTCCACCGCTCGGTCACGGCCGGAACGACCGAGCGCACCACCGCAGCCGCGGCGCTGATCGCCCCCTTCGTGCTCTTCGTCCTCCTTCTCGACGGTCGTCTCGAACGCTGGGAGGGCGGGTTGCTCCTCGCCCTCTTCGTCGCCTGGGCGATCGTCGGTTTCCACACCGGCCGCCGGCGTCACACCGCCGAGGTCGAGGAGATGGCGGCCCTGCCGCGCCGCTCGATGGGCATGGCGGCGGCCTATCTCGCCGTGGGCGTGATGATGTTGGTCGGCGCCGGCCGCCTCTTCGTCTTCGGCGCCGTCGGGCTCGCCACCCGCTTCGGCATCGACGACTACGTCATCGGCGCCACCGTGGTGGCGATCGGCACGTCGCTGCCGGAGCTGACCACCGTCGTCGCCTCGCGCCGCCGCGGCCACGACGACATCGGCCTCGGTACGCTCCTCGGCAGCAATCTCTTCAACGGCCTCGCCATCGTCGGCGTCGCCGCGACGATCACGCCGATCGTCGTGCCGGTCGCCGAGGTCGGCATCGCTCTCGCCTTCGGCTGGGTGAGCATGATCCTCGTCCTGCCGCGTGGGCGGGTGGTGCCGAGGAGCCGCGGCGCGCTGCTGCTCGCCGTCTATGTCGCCTATGTGCTGGCCACCCTCGCCGTCACCATCGCCGAGGCGGTGTGATACCATCGGTCATCGAAAATGGCCGATGGCATTCTTGGCGCGATTTTCTCGCGCCACCGATGCGGATGAGAAATTCGCGCGTCTTCAGAAGGCCGGGCGCTTCGACGCCTTCCGCCTCCGGTGTGACCGAACCGGCCTCCGACGGGGATCAAACCGCCCCTTCGTCGGCGATGTTCAGGATCTCGCCGCAGGCCTTGCAGTGAACGGCGTCGTGATCGTGGCGGGTGAGGCCGCAGCGCGGGCAGCGGTGCTCGACCTTCGGCGGCCGGAGCATCACCTGGACGAGACGCAGGAAGAACGACACGCCGAAGATCATGATCACCACCGAGATCATCCGCCCGCCCCGGCCGTCGAGCGTGATGTCGCCGAAACCGGTGGTCGTCAGCGTCGTCACCGTGAAGTAGAGCGCATCGGCATAGTCGTTGATCTTGTCGTTGGCGTAGTGCTGGGTCTCGTAGACGATCGCCGTCATGACGAAGATGAAGACCGCGAGGTTCACCGCGGCGGTGATCGTCTGCTCGTTGCGCCGGAAGAAGACGAAGTCCTGCCGGAGCCGCCGCATCGTCTGGTAGGAGCGCAGCAGCCGCAACATGCGGGCGACCCGCAGGAAGGCGAAGCCTTCGCCGACCACCGGCGCCAGCAGCGAGCCGATCACCACGATGTCGGCGATACCGAGAGGGTGGACGAGATCGGCGAGGCGATGGCGGCTGATCCACAGCCGCGCGGCGAAGTCGACGACCAGCACGATGCCGATCACCGCGTCGATCGCCTCGATCGCGAACGAATGGTCGGTGAAGGACGAGCCGACGAGGAAGAGGATGGTGACCACGTCGAAGGCCAGGAGCCCGTAGCGGAATCGGACCGCGTCGCGGCTCTCGCCCTCGTAGAGTTTCCTGACCCTGGCCTTCATGCCCGTTCTTTCCCCGCGGTCCTGCCGATCGGTCTCTCCCGACTTCTAGAGCATGTCGCCGATGAACTGAACCACCGCGCCGGGTCGATCATCGACCGCCGGCGGGGTCGGTCGTCCGAAGCCGTCGGCAGGGGGCGAGAAACGAAGACGGGCGGGCCCCGTCGGACCCGCCCGTCGATCGCGTTCGTCGTTCCGTCTCACGCCGGCGCGGAGGTGCGGATCAGGTGGTCGAAGGCCGACAGCGCCGCGGTGGCGCCGGCGCCCATGGCGATGATGATCTGCTTGTAGGGCACGGTGGTCGCGTCGCCGGCGGCGAAGACGCCGGGCACCGAGGTCGCGCCGCGGGCGTCGATCTCGATCTCCTTGCGGTTGGAGAGCCTGACCGCCCCTTCCAGCCACTCGCTGTTGGGCAGGAGACCGATCTGCACGAAGATGCCTTCGAGGTCGACCGCGTGGATCGAACCGTCGACTCGGTTCTCGTACCTGAGGCCGGTGACCTTGTCGCCGTCGCCGACGACCTCGGTGGTCAGCGCCGAGACGTGGATGGTGACGTTCGGCATCGAACGCAGCTTCTTCTGCAGCACCTCGTCGGCCCGGAGCTTCGAATCGAACTCGATCAGCGTGACGTGGGCGACGATGCCGGCGAGATCGATCGCCGCTTCGACGCCGGAGTTGCCGCCGCCGATCACCGCGACGCGCTTGCCCTTGAAGAGGGGACCGTCGCAGTGCGGGCAGAAGCACACGCCCTTGGCCTTGTACTCCTGCTCGCCCGGCACCCCCATCTCGCGCCAGCGCGCGCCGGTCGACAGGATCACCGACTTGGCCTTGAGCGAGGCGCCGGAGGCGAGTTCCACCTCGATCGGGTCGTTCGCGGAAGCCCCCGCCTTGAGGCCGGTCGCCCGCTGCAGCTTCATCACGTCGACCGAATAGTCGGCGACGTGCGCCTCGAGCGCCGCCGCGAGCTTCGGCCCTTCGGTGTGCGGCACCGAGACGAAGTTTTCGATCGACATGGTGTCGAGCACCTGGCCGCCGAATCGCTCGGCGACGACACCGGTGCGGATGCCCTTGCGCGCCGCATAGATCGCCGCCGCCGCGCCGGCCGGTCCGCCGCCGACGACGAGCACGTCGAAGACGTCCTTCTCGGCGATCGCCGCCGCCGCCCGCTCGGCCGCGCCGGTGTCGAGTTTGGCGAGGATCTCCTCCAGCCCCATGCGGCCCTGGCCGAAGACGGCGCCGGCGAGATGCACGGTCGGCACCGCCATGATCTTTTCGCGCTCCACCTCCGCCTGGAACAACGCGCCGTCGACCATGGTGTGGCGGACGTTCGGGTTGAGCGCCGCCAGCAGGTTCAGCGACTGCACCACTTCCGGGCAGTTCTGGCAGGAGAGCGAGATGTAGGTGACGAAGTCGAACGACCCCTGGAGCGCCTTGGCGCCAGCGATCACTTCGTCGGAGACCTTGGGCGGATAGCCCGAGGCCTGCAGCAGGGCGAGCACCAGCGAGGTGAACTCGTGACCCATCGGCAGGCCGGCGAAGGCGATACGCGGCGTCTCGCCGGTGCGACCGATGGTGAAGGACGGCTTGCGGGCGTCGCTGCCGTCGAACCGCGCGGTGATGCGCGAAGACGTCGAGGCGATGTCCTCGATCAACGTCCGCATCTCGGTGGAGGCGGGCGTTTCGTCGAGCGAAGCCACGAGTTCGATGGGCGAGACCAGACGCTCCATGTAGGCGCGCAGTTGTTCCTTGATGCCGGCGTCGAGCATGGCATGCCTCCGAAGACGGTGATGATTGCGAGGAGGATACGCCGGGGATCGGGAACCGTCCGGCGTCTCGTCGTCGCAATCGCCGAGGGCGATGGGATCGAGAGGGGGGCGTCCGGAGCCCGAAGGCTCCGGACGCGAAAGATCGATCAGATCTTGCCGACGAGGTCGAGCGACGGAGCGAGGGTCTTCTCGCCCGGGGTCCACTTGGCCGGGCAGACCTCGCCCGGATGCGAGGCGACGTACTGCGCCGCCTGCACCTTGCGCAGCAGCTCCTTGGCGTCGCGGCCGATGCCGAGGTCGTGGATCTCGGCGACCTTGATCACGCCCTCCGGATCGCAGACGAAGGTGCCGCGCAGCGCCAGACCCTCTTCCTCGATCATCACGTCGAAGGCGCGCGTGATGGCGCCGGTCGGGTCGCCGATCATCGGGTAGTTGATCTTCTTGATGGTCTCGGAGGCGTCGGCCCAGGCCTTGTGCACGAAGTGCGTGTCGGTGGAGACCGAATAGCACTCGACGCCGAGCTTCTGGAACTCCGGATAGAGGTCGGCGAGGTCGCCGAGCTCGGTCGGGCAGACGAAGGTGAAGTCGGCCGGATAGAAGAAGAAGATCGACCACTTGCCCTTGACGGCGGCGTCGGTCACCTCGACGAACTTGCCGTTGTGATAGGCCTGGGCCTTGAAGGGCTTGATGGTGGTGTTGATCAGAGACATGGAACAGCTCCCGCTGGTTGGTCGATGATGCCTGCTTCCTGGCGGTCCCCGCACCGTCGCCGAGGCGGCGGTCTCTCCGGCGGTCGTCGATTCGAACCCTCGGTCCGAAGTCGCTCTCCCGCGGAGCGGACGGTTCGAAGAACCGCGAACCTCCTCGCCCCGCGAAGCCCTCGCCTCTCGGGACGAGGGCAAGCTAACGCGGGGCAGGACATCGTTCAAATAGATTGTCCCTGTTTTTTCGATCGGTGAGACCGATCGAAAAAACAGATCATCGGCGATGGCGATCGAGGTTCAGATTGAACTGGGTGCAACTCGACGTGTAGAGCCCGCCGGTGTGCATGCTGGCACCGAAGCGGCCGACGAAACCGTTGCGGTAGTCGACGCCGCAGGCCGCCGGGCTGGGTGCGGAGAAGAGCGTGACGACGCCGGATTTCGGCGCGCGGCCGCGGATCATCCGCTCGACCCGAACATGGATGACCGCCGCCTTGTGGCCGGCGAGGTCGATGCCGGGACGCTGATCGACCACATGGCCCTCGAAGAGCACCTCGACCCGCGCCGCCACCCGTTTCGGGTTGGGCGGACCGCAGGAGCAGGCGAGCGCCGGCGTGGCGGCGAGAAGCAGGGCGATGGTGAGTGGGAACAGGATACGGGTCATGCGAGAGCCTCCCGTCTCCGGCGGCCTCGCGTCCTCACGACGCCGTCACGAAGCGGAAACATGGACCCTACACACGCTGCGGGCAATCGGGATGTTTCCCAGCGCGGCGACGCGTCGCCGCGCCACCTTCTCGAACCCTGCGGCGACGCGTCGCCGCGCCCCTCCACCGAACCCTGCGGCGACGCGTCGTCTCACCGACCGGATGAAATTCCGACTCGTATCGACGTAGAATTTTCGAAGACGCTCGCATCCGGTCCTCTCCCCCTTTGTGGGGGAGAGACAGAGAGAGGGGTCACGAAGGCTCTTCGGGCGCCGAATTGGCCGATCGACCGCATACCCCTCTCCCTCCTCCACGAGGGGGGAGGGGACGTCGGAGCACCGACCTTCGAAACAGATGCGCCTCCCGAAGGGGCGGAACTTCATACGGCGGGTTTCACACCGCGATCCGCGCGACCTCGCCGCGCAGCGCCGCCGCATCGTGGTAGGGCGATTCGGTGAGGGCCACGAGGTTCGCCACCCGTCCCGGTGAGATCGTCGCCGGATCGAGCCCCCACGCTCGCCGCGGCCGCGACGTGGCCGAGATCAGAGCCGAGGTCATCGACAGGCCGGCGTCGAGGAAATGGAAGATCTCGTCGACGAGCCCGGTGCCGTGCGGCACGCCCGGGCTTCCCGCGTCCGAGCCGGCGACCAGCGGCACGCCGAGCCGGTCGGCGAGGCCGACGTGTTCGAGGTGACCGTCGAGGATGCGCCGGAGGTTGCCGATCGTCGCCGCGCTCCAGCCGGCGAGCTCCGGCCGAGCCCACTGGAAATGCACCGGCGAGAAGGTCGGAACCCAGGCGATGCGCTTCTCCGCCATGCGTACCAGGATGTCGCGGGTCATGAAGAAGCCGTGCTCGATCGAGTCGATTTCCGCCTCGACCGCCACCTCGAGCCCGTCGAGGCCCGAACAGTGGGCGAAGGTCTTCCGGCCCGCCCGATGGGCGACGTCGACGATCGCCCGCAGCTCCTCGACCGAGAACTGCGGCTCGCCCTTCACGCCGCCGGCGTCGAAATCGATGATGCCGGTGAGGATCACCTTGACGTCGTCGGCGTGTACCACCATCGCCTGAATGGTCTCGGTCGGGTCGATGCCTTCGCCGACGTCGCGCGCCATGAAGCCGCCGTAGCGCTTCGGCCGCTTCACCCCGAGGCCGGGCGAGCGCAGCCGGACCGGCGCGGTCGGATCGGCGGCGGTCTCGGCGCGCATGCGATCGTTGACACCGAACCGGTCGCCGGCATCGCGCACCAGCGTCACCCCGGCCGCCGCCGATCGCGCGAGGTTCGCCCGGGCCGTCGCGCACATCGTGTCGAAATCGGCCTTGAGGTACTCGTTGCGCTTGGCGAAATCGAGTTCGCCACCGTCGAGGAAGATGTGGGCGTGGGCCTCGACGAGCCCCGGCATGACGAAGGCGGCCTCGACGTCCGGCCGCACCTCCGGCGAGGCGGGGCCGACGGCGACGATGCGGCCCGCTTCGACGACGATGTCGCTCGGGCCGAGATGCGCCGGGTGATGGCGATCGCCGTCGAAGAAGGCGGCGGCACGGACGATGGTGCGGGACCTCGAACCGGTCATGGCCTCATGCCTTGTAGAACTTGCGCACCGCGCGCAGCGCGTTGGAGCCCGACTGCTCGAGGAAGTTGCGATAGGCGGCGAGCACGTAGCTGTCCTCGGGGAGCGGATGATACGCCCGCCACGGCGTGCCGAGTACCGTGTCGAAGCCGTGCGGCACCGCCAGTGTCAGAAAGGCGCATTCGAGCGCGTGCTTGAGATCGGAGCCGTCGACCGCCTTGGGCGGCATCTGCTGGCCGATGTTGGAGAGCCCGCCCATCATGTGGATGCCCTTCAGCTCCGGATCGGCGCCGATCGCCTTCACCGCGTCGAGGGTGGCGCGATTGAGCCCGGTGGTGTCGGCGATGATCGCCGAGACCGACATGTCGACGAAGATGTCGTCGAGGTTCATGCCGTACTCGCCGACGAGTCGCAGTGCCCCGCGCTTGGCGGTGCCGTGGATCTCCTCGGCCGTCTTGTTGCCTTTGGCGACGCCGTCCTCGACCCGCTCCGACGCCATCAGGATGACCTTGAACGGCCCATGGCTGGCGTAGAGGTCCATCAGGTCCCAGCGGTGCTCGGTGATCGAATTGACGATCGGCATCGCGCCGCCGGCTTTGGCCCGGTCGTAGGCGTTCAGACACACCTCCTGCACCGCCTTCGACGGGAAGTCGAAGGAGATCGGCACGCTCACCACTTCCTGGATCGCCCGGATCACTTCGGCCATGAAGCCGGTGTCGGTCAGGGCGCGGGCGCCGATGTTGACGTTGAGATAGGCCGCACCCGCCTCGGCCTGCTTCACCGCCAGCGCCTGGATGCCGGGAAGATCGCTCTCGTCGAACAGCCGCTTGGTGCTCTTGAAGCCCGGATTGATCCGCTCGCCGATGATGCGGATGTCGAAGCCCTTGCCCTCGGTCATGATTTCCCCCCGTGGCCCCTGTGTGCGAAGCCGATGTTGTGCATGAAGCGTTTCTGAAAGTCGGCGGCCGACGACAGCTCGACGTAGCGGCAGCGCCGCGCCAGATCGGCGGCGATGCGTCGTTCGTCGGCCGAGGTGAGCATGCGCGCCACCCCGACCCCGGCGGCGTTGCCGACCGCCCGGATCCGCTCGCGCGGGATGTCCGGGAAGAGGCCGATCTCGATCGCCGATTCGACGTCGACATGCGCCCCGAAGGCGCCGGCGACGACGAAGCGGTCGACCGCCTCGATGGCGATGCCGGCGTCGCGCAGCAACAGCTCGACGCCGGTCATGATCGCCGCCTTGGCGAGCTGTACGGCGCGCACGTCGGCTTGCGTGAAGAACACATGCGGGGCCGCCACCGCCATCGGCTTGCCGTCGTCGTCGGCCTCCGTGTCCGGGTGGCCGCCGTGCAGCCGGCCGCGTACGTCGACGATGCCGGCGCGGCGCAGGCTCGCCAGCATGTCGATGACGCCGGAACCGCAGAGCCCGACCGGGGTCTTGCCTCCGATGGTGGCGATGGTCAGTCGACCGTCCGCGAGCCCGACCCGCTCGATCGCCCCTTCCGCCGCGCGCATGCCGGAGGCGATGTGGCCACCCTCCAGCGCCGGCCCCGACGGGCACGAGGCGGAGCGGATGACCCCGTCGTGGACGAGGCTGATCTCGGTGTTGGTGCCGATGTCCATGACGATGGTGGTGCCGTCGCGCTCCCACACCGGGCGTGCGGCGAGCATGGCGGTGACGTGATCGGACCCGACGAAGCCACCGATGTTCGCCGCCACGTGGACCGTCGCACCGCCCGCGAAGGGTAGGGGGAAGTCGGCCGCCGGCACGTCGATCGCGTCGCGCAACGCCGCCACGAAGGGCGAGCGGCCGAGCTGGCGCACCGGCAGTCCGAGCAGCAGGTGCTGCATCGCCGTGTTGCCGCATGCCGTCGCCTCGACGATGTCGCCCGCCGTCGCACCGACCGCATGGGTGAGGTCGTGGGCGAGCGCCGCGATCGCGGTGACCGCGGCGGCGCGCAACTCGGCGACCTGCGCCGGCCCGCCGATGGCGTGATTGACCCGGGCGACGAGATCGGCGCCCCAGGCGACCTGCGGGTTCTCGAGCCCGAGCCGGGCCAGTTGGGTCCCCGTTTCGAGGTCGACCAGATGCCCGACCACGTTGGTGGTGCCGAGATCGACGGCGAGGCCGAGGAGCGGCCGGCCCGGTGGGCGCACCAGCGCGATGCGTCGATCGCGAACGATCGCATCGACCGTCCAGTCGTGGCGGCGCAGCAGATCCGGCAGGTCGCGCAGGGCGGGAAGGTCGATACCCGAGACGTCGCTGCCGGCCGCAGCGACCAGTCGTTCGCCGTCGGCGCGGTTGTCGGCGAGGCTCGGCGGCGGCACGGTGAGGGTGAGACGTCGCAGCGTCGGGGCGAGCGGCAACGGCTCGGACGGCCCGCCGTGATGGACGTCGGCGCGCACGATCGGCGCCAGCGACCGCGGCGCCACCTGGATGGTGCAGTCGCTCTTCGGCGTCACCTTGCAGGCGCGCACCCATTTGCGCCGGGTCTTCGCCGTGCCCTCGATGTCGGCGCCGACCACCCAGTCCTCGCCCTCGCCATGGCGGAAGGCGCCTTCGCCGACCCGGATTGTGCAGGCCCCGCAGGTGCCGCGCCCACCGCAGGCGCCGACGATCCTCAGCCCCTGGCGTCGCGCCGCCTGGAACACCGTTTCGTCGGACCGGCAGGCGATCTCGCGATCGAGATCGGGAAACGTCAGTCGGTATTCGTGGGGCGGATGAGGAATGGTCATGTCCGCTCCCTCACGCCGTCACCGCGGCGGCGGCTTCGCGCGCCACCCGGCAGGTCGGCCGGGACCGGCAGTCGTCGCACTGCGACCAGGTGACGGCGGGCAGGTCGTGCCCGACGCCGTAGACGACTGTCGTCGACTTGGCCGGATGGAGCGCCAGCGAGCCGGTGGTCGAAAGCCCCATCGCCGCCGCCCCGGCGAGGCGCAGCACCGCCGGCTGCGCCGCGAGCGCCAGCCCCGGATCGCCCGGTCGAAGCTCGCCCGCCATGGTCAGGCCGGCGCGTTTCACCGCCGCCATCACCATGTCCTGCAGCCGCCGGCTCGCCTCGAGCAGCATGCGGTTGGCGATCTCGTCGAGGGCGATGGCGAGCGACATGCGCCGCTCGGCGAAGAGGGCGGAGATCCGCGCCGGAACATCCGGCCCGAGCGTCGCCGCGGCGAAGGCCAGCGCGGTGAGTTCGCCGCTCTCCGGCAACATCCGCGGCGCCTGGAAGCGCTCGCCCCCGGCGACGAGGATGTCGCCGTCGATGGCGTCGAGGTCGACGATGCGGTGGACGATGCGCGCCCGCCCGAGCCCTTCGGCGCGGACGAGATCGATCGCCTGGGTGCGGAATCGCGCGGTGACGGAACCGGTCGTCACCAGCGAGGCGACGATCGGTTCCAACACGTCGAGGGTCCGCACTCGGCTCATCACGCCCTCCGTCAGCCGGCGTAGCGCCGCGCCGCGTCGAACATGGCGCGCACGTTCTCGATCGGCGTCTCGTCGGGGAGCCCGAAGGCCCCGTCGAGGATCAGCTTGCCGCCCTTGGCCCAGACGTTGTCGACGAGATGCTTGACCGCAGCGTCGACTTCCTCCGGCTTGCCGGTGGTCATCAGCGACGGCGACAGGTTGCCGCGCAGCGCCACCACGTCGCCGAGCACCTCGAAGGCCTTGACCATGTCGGTGCGCTCGAACCAGTAGATGCACTTGCCGGCGGGGATGTCGCGGATGATCTCCAGCCGCTTGGTGCAGTCCGCCTCCCACAGCGGCATGGGGACGAGGCCGGCCTCGATCATCCCCATCATCATCTTGCGGAAGGGCGGCCACCAGAAGGTCTCGAACTGCTTGCCCGACATGAAGGCGTCCGGCGCCCAATGGATCGGGATCATGACGATCTCCTGGCCCGAGAGCTTCGCCGTGGCGATGGTCTGGCGGGTCAGGAACTCCGACGCCTTGTCGAGGAGCGCCAGCAGCTTGTCCTTGTGGCGGAAGAGGTCCTTCATCATCCCCGTGGCGCCACGGAAATAATCGGCGATGAAGTCGTAAGGCGACACTGCGATGGCGCCGTTGATCAGCGGGTAGCCCTTGCGTGCCATGTCTTCGTTGAAGGCGATCGAATGGCCGACGAAGCGGTCGACCTCCTCGGCCGCCGCGATCACCTTCTCCAGCGCGGCGCGCACGCTCGGCTTGGCGAAGGGCCGGATGCCGGCGACGAGACGGAAATAGTGCAGGCCCGGGAAGATCGGCAGATCCTCGAAGCCCTCGAAGGCCGAGGCGACGCGCGGCAGGTAGGTGCGCAGGTAGTAGCCGGTCGGATCGAACAGGAAGTCGTCGTACTCGTCCGCCTTCATGTACTCGCGATCGAGATACTGGAACGGCTGGTTGTCGCCGACGCCGTGGCCCGGCCACTGCAACTGCTTGAAGCCGATGGCTTCCAGCGACTTGCCCGCCGCCGTCACCTGGACGAAGGGGGCGATGGCGTCCGGCTCGAACTCTTCGACGGCGCGCGCCGCGACCGCGGCGGTCTTCTCGTAGTCGTACATCAGCTCCTTGCAGGTGATGCCGCCGTATTTCGCCAGCCAGAAGGTGCCGTAGAGGGCGACCGGCATACGGTCCGGCTGCTTCAGCGCGATGCAGTCGAGGATGCGCTGGCGGCGGGCGTCGTAGGCGAGTTTGGTCTCGCCCTGGGGAAGATCGTGGATGGTCATGCCGCCGCTCCCGTCCAGCTCTTGCACAGCGCCACCGCCTCGACGGCGTTGACGCCGAAGGCGTCGGCGCCGGTATAGGCGCGGACCGTCTCGTCGATCTGGCCGCCGCCGATCATGATCTTGAAGTCGTTGCGCATCCCCGCCGCGTCGAAGGCGGCGATCGTCTCCTTCATCGAGTCGAAGGCGAGGGTGAGGAAGCCGGAGAGGCCGACGACATCCGGCTCGTAGGCCTTGATCTCGTCGATGAAGGTGGCGACGGGGACGTCGACGCCGATGTCCTTAACCTCGAAGCCGTTGATGTCGAGCATGAAGGTGACGATGTTCTTGCCGATGTCGTGCAGGTCGCCGTGCACGGTGCCGATCAGCACCTTGCCGAGCTTCTTCGCGGCGCCGCCCTCCTCCTGCTTGATCAGCGGCTTGGCGATGGCGCCGATGGTGTCGAGCATCTCGCCGGCGAGCACCAGCTCGGGCAGGAAGTACTCGCCCTCCTCGAAGCGCTTGCCGACCACGTCCATGGCGGTGCGGCAGAGCTCCAGCACGCGCAAGGGATCGGCGCCCTCTTCGAGCAGCATCCGCTTGGCGATCTCCAGCGCCTCGTCCTCTTCCATGTCGGCGAGGTGTTTGACCAGAGCCTCTTCCTGCGCATTCATCTCCATGACCGTCTCCTCTGTCGTTCCCTCACGCCGAACGGGCGGCGGAGCGCGCGAGCCCCGACCGCCGGATCGCCTCGGCGAGCACGTCTTCGTTGCGATGTCCCATCAGATGGACGCCGGCGACGCCGGGGATCGCCCGCACTGCCGCGATGGTCTCCACCAGAACCTCGAGCCCCTCGGCCCGCTGGTCCTTCGCCGCCGCGATGCGGGCGATGACCTCGGCGGGGATGTGGACCCCCGGCACGTGATGCGCCATCCAGGTGAGCGCCTTGGCGGTCGACAACGTGCCGACGCCGACGATGATCGCGGCCCGCCGCTCGAGCCCACGATCACGGACGCGCGCCATGAAGCGCTCGAACCGGGCGACGTCGAAACAGAACTGGGTCTGGATGAACTGCGCTCCGGCGGCGATCTTGGCGGCGAGATTGTCGATGCGGTCCTCGAACGGCGGCACGAACGGATTGGCCGTCGCCCCGAGGAAGAGATCCGGGGCCACCTCGAGCTTGCGCCCCGAAGCGAAGACGCCGTCGTCGCGCATCCGTCGGGCGACGGTGAGGAGGCCGATGCTGTCGAGATCGAACACCCGCTTGGCGTCGGGGTGATCGCCCTGGCCGACGTCGTCGCCGGTGATGCACAGGATGTTGCGCACCCCGAGCGCCGCCGCGCCGAGCATGTCGCCCTGAACCGCGATGCGGTTGCGGTCGCGCCCGGCGATCTGGCAGACCGGCACGTGGCCGTTCGCGGCGAGAATGGCCGCCGCCGCGGCGCTCGACATGTGGCAGTTGCCGCCGGCGCCGTCGGTGATGTTGATCGCGTCGACCAAGCCGCGGAAGCGCTCGGCGCGGGCGAGCAGGGTCGCCGGGTCGGCCGAGTCCGGCGGCGCGATCTCGACGGTGGTGACGAAGCCGCCCGAGGCGCAGGCCGTCTCGAACGAGTGGATCACCCGCTCGTGGTCCCTCGGCCCCGCCGCGCCGATCGGCGTGACCTGTTCCTTCTCGCCCTCGATCACCCGGATCCAGGTCGACCGCCCCTCGCGCCGCCGATCGATCGGCGGCAGGATCTCGCCGGCGCCGGCGCCGGCGCCGGAGCCGATCCGCGCCCGTCCCTCGCCCGCCTCGATCCACACGCAGCGCATGGTCGGATCGACCTCGCAGGTCTCGTCGGAACGTACGCCGCCGCACGGACCGTTGCGCATCTCCTTGCCGCAGTTGGTGGGGCACGCCATGCCGGTCTTCGACAGCACGCAGCTGCCGCACATCCGGCAGTCGAAGAAGGTGCCCTTGGCGAGACGTTCGACCGGGGTGAGCAGGGTCTCGGCGCGGTCGCGACCGAGGAGGCGCAGGGGCCGGGCGAGCATCGGCGCGATCGCGCTGCAGGCGTCGTAGACCGCCTTCAGCCCCGCCGCATGCCGCACACTCCAGCGTCTCGCCGTCCGCATGGCCCGTTTCTCTCCACCGGGGTCCGATGACCCTCTCTTATGTATACAGAGAGAATACGATCAGCTGGCGAAGGCGATCAAGTGCTGGTTGGGGGTCTAGCGGGTTCTACGTATGAAAATGGGAGCAACCCAGACAATTGTTGCGAAAAGTTCGCAAAAACCGCCGATTTTACCACCTTTTCCGGCCCGAGGTCGCGGATCCCGACGGTCGGGCGCGTCACCGACGCCGCGGATCTCGGTATACTGCATTCGATATCAGTATACAGAATTGCCCCAGGGAGAGGGTTCGACGGAAACGGCGGCGCCTCGGGTGAGGTCGCCGCCGTCGTCGATCCGGAATGCCCGGCGATCTCAGATCTCGTCCGGCCGATAGTTCGTGTCGACGGTGATGCGGCCGCCGTCGAGGCGCGACACGCAGGGACAGATGTGGTGGCCCTCCGCCTTTTCGGCGTCCGAGAGGAAGACGTCGGCGTGGACGATCGACCCGCCCTCGACCGCGACGACCGGAAGGGCGCAGAGCCCGCATTCGCCGCGCAGGCAGAACGACATCAGGTCGAGCCCGGCGCCCTCCATCGCTTCCAGCATCGACTTGTCGGCCGGCACGGTGATCTCCAGCCCGTGACGCGGCACCGCGACGGTGAAGCTCGCCGTGCCGGCGTCGGAATGGCCGCCGAAGTTCTCGAAGCGGAAGTCGAGCCACGACCGCCCGGACGCCTTCCAGGCGTGGCGCAGACCGTCGAGGAGGCGATGCGGCCCGCAGAACCACAGCGCTCCACCCTCCGCCAGCCGCTCGACCTCGGCCGCCGGATCGATCCGCGTCCCCTCCTCGGAGATGCGCAGCTCCAACCGATCGCCGAATTCGGCGGCGAGCTCTTCGACATAGGCCATGCCGGTCCGCGACCGTCCGGCGTAGACGAGGCGGAAGGGTTCGCCGCGCGCCGCGCAGGCCCGGGCGTGGGAGATCATCGGCGTGATGCCGATGCCGCCGGCGACGAGCAGTTTTTCGCGGCCGTCGAAATGGGCCGGGAAGTCGTTGCTCGGCCCGGCGATCACCAGTCGATCGCCGGGGGCGAGCCGCGACATCGCCGCCGAGCCGCCGCGGCTCGCCGCCTCGCGCTTGACCGCGATGCGCCAGCAGCCGGCCGGCGCCGGGATCAGGCTGTAGCTGCGCGTCTCGCGCCGTCCGTCGATCGTCACCTCGACGTCGATGTGGGCGCCCGAGACGAAACCGGTCTCGCCGTCGGCCGGCGCAAGATCGATCTGGGTGATGTCGGTGGCGATGATTCTGGACGCGACGACGGTGGCCGCGCGCCCGCTGAGGGTGCGCATCGTGAATTCCTCCCGGATGTGGGCGGCGCGGGGCCGCCCTTGTTTTCGATGGATCAGAGACTGGCGGCGTGGCGGATCAGCGGGCCGCCGGGCAATTCGTCGAGACGTCCGCGATCGGCCAGCGCCGCCTGCAGATTGCGCCGGGCGAGACGGGCGTGTTCGCGCATCAAGGCTTCCGCCCGCGCCCCCTCGCGCGCCTCGATCGCCTCGATCACCGAGGCGTGGTGATCCTGCGCCAGCATCACCACGGCGCGCGCCTCCGGCAGATGCGCCTGCAACCGCACGAAGCCCGAGGGCGAGGCGAAGGGCAGGGACGCCACCCGCTCGACCTCGCGGAAGATGGTCGGGCTCTGGGCGAGATCCCACAAGGCGCGGTGGAAACGGGCGTTGAGGTCGACGTAGGTGTCGAAGTCCTCGGCGCTCATCTCCGGCTTCAGGAGCAGCTTGTCGATGCCGGCGAGGATCAACTTCGCCTCGGCGAGTTCGCCGCGGCTCGGCCCCCGTTCGGCGGCACGCCGCGCGGCGAAGCCCTCGAGCAGGCCGCGCAGGTCGATGGCGTCGGTGAGGTCGGCCTCGGAGAAGGCGCGCACCACGTAGCCGCCGCTCGGCAGCGTCTCGATCAGCCCCTCCGCCTCGGCACGGGCCAGCGCGGCACGCACCGGGGTGCGCGACACGCCGAACCGCTCGGTCAGCGTCAGTTCCGACAGGCGCTCGCCGGCACGGAACTCACCCTCGACGATCGCCTGCCGCAGCGCCAGTTCCGCCTTGCGGGTCTGCGATCCTTCCGCCTCCCGGCTCATGCGCTCTCTCCCGGCTTCGTCATTCCGCCGCCACGGCCCGCGGGCCGGGACGTTCGGCGGCGACCATACGGTCGATCAGCCGGCGCGCCCACATCGAACCGGCGTCGATGTTGAGATTGAAGAACACCTTTTCCGGGTGCTCGTCCATCGCCCGCTGCTGCGCCTCGAGGATCGCCTCGTCCTCGCGGAAGACGCCGGAGACACCCTCGCGCAGGTCGGTGGTGCGCTTCTGGTTGAGGATGTCGTAGTTGCGGGCGAAGGCCCAGAAATAGAGGCAGGTCTTCTCCGTCGACGGCGTGATGGTGTTGAGCACCATGCCGTTGACCCCCTTGGAGCGGTCGCCCTGCTTGGCGCCGGTCCCGGCTTCCGCCACGCCGACGTCGATGGCGATGGTGCAGGGCGCTTCGAAGCGGATGATCTGCCAGCGGTCGACCGGTCCCGGCCGGCCGTACTGCGCCGCCCACAGCGGCGGCGGCAGGATGCCTTCCATCCAGCGGGTGACGGTGACGGTCCTGTCGCCGTGGGTCACCTCGAAAGGCGCTTCGGCGACGTTGCGGTCACCGATCGACGAGGAATGGACGAAGGTCTCGTGGGTGAGATCCATCAGATTGTCGAGCACCAGCCGGTAGTCGCAGGCGACCTCGATCAGCTTGCCGTCGCCGGCCCATTCGGGATCGTGGTTCCAGTGCAGGTCCGGCACCTTGGCCGGATCGGCCAGCGCCGGATCGCCCATCCACAGCCAGATGAAGCGATGCTTCTCGGCGACCGGATAGGTGCGCACGCAGGCCGACGGATTGATCGTGTCCTGCGACGGCATGTGGGTGCAGCGGCCGGATGTGTCGAAGACGAGGCCGTGATAACCGCACACCACCTCGTCACCGTCGAGCCGGCCCATCGAGAGCGGCAACAGGCGATGCCAGCAGGCGTCCTCGAGCGCCGCCACGCGCCCGTCGGTGCGGCGGTAGAGCACGACCTTCTTGCCGCAGATCGTCCGTGGCATCAGCTTGTGCTTCACCTCGTGATCCCAGGCCGCCGCATACCAGGCATTCATCGGCCACGGCTGTGCCGTCTCCTGCGTCGTGACGCTCATGGCGCCCTCCCTCTCGGTTGGTTTGTTGTATACAGAATTGCGTAGATCAGAGGAATTTGCAAGAGGGGAGGCCGGGAAAGGGGCGGAATTTGAGTGTGGGGCGAGGTGCGCAGCTCCATGCTGTATACCAGTTGTCCGACGATCGGCGTGCGGCGGCTGCTGCCTGCTCTCCGCGGGTCGTCATCCGCGCGCGACCCTTCGAGACGCGCCTGCGGCGCTCCTCAGGGTGAGGCGTCGGACATTTTTCGGGGAAAACAAGCGCCTCATGCTGAGGAGGCGTCCACGGGACGCCGTCTCGAAGCATCTCGCACGGCGCTGTCGCGCGCAGGGGATGGACCGACACGGTGCGATCCGGGTGCGGGTCGCTGCGCGCGCCGCCATCGCGATCCTCGGCCGAGCGGCCCCTCCGGTTCGACGGCGGGGAGCCGGCCCATCGGCCCCTCCGACCGCCGCGATTCTCCCGCGTTGGCCGCTTTCGCCATTGACGCGCGGCCCCGCGGCCCTATTCAAGCCGCATGGACAAGGCCAAACCCCTCTTCTCCTGGCGCAAGCACTGGGCGCATCGCTTCGGCACGGCGCCGTTCCTGCCCATGTCGCGCGCCGAGATGGACGCCCTCGGATGGGATGCCTGCGACATCATCCTGGTGACCGGCGACGCCTACGTCGACCATCCGAGCTTCGGCATGGCGATCGTCGGCCGGCTGCTCGAGGCGCAGGGCTTCCGCGTCGGCATCCTCGCCCAGCCCGACTGGTCGGGGCCCGAACCGTTCCGGGCGTTGGGCAGGCCGACGCTGTTCTTCGGCGTCACCGGGGGCAACATGGATTCGATGGTGAACCGCTACACCTCGGATCGCCGCCTGCGCCACGACGACGCCTACACGCCGGGTGGCGAGGGCGGCAAGCGCCCGGACCGCGCCGTGCTGGTCTATTCCCAGCGCGTCCGCGAGGCCTACAAGGACGTCCCCATCGTCCTCGGCGGCATCGAATCCTCGCTGCGCCGCATCGCCCATTACGACTACTGGTCCGACAAGGTCCGCCGCTCGATCCTGGTCGACGCCAAGGCCGACATCCTCCTCTACGGCAACGCCGAACGTGCCCTGGTCGAGATCGCCCACCGTCTGGCCAAGGGCGAGACGCCGGCGGCCTTCGACGACGTTCGCGGTGTCGCGCTGATGAAGCCCGGCGTCGCCGACGACTGGACAGTGGTCCACGCCGACGATCTCGACAGCGCCGACGACGGCGCCCGCAAGTCGGGTGAGAAGTCGGTCGTGCGGCTGCCGAGCTTCGAGCAGGTGGCGGTGGACCGCGAGGCCTATGCCCGCGCCTCGCGCGTCCTCCATCGCGAAAGCAATCCCGGCAACGCCCGCCCGCTCGTCCAGAGGCACGGCGACCGCGAACTCTGGGTCACCGCCCCGCCGATCCCGCTCGACACGCCCGAGATGGACGCCGTCTACGGCCTGCCCTTCGCCCGCGGCCCGCATCCCGCCTATGGCGGAGCGAAGATCCCCGCCTGGGAGATGATCCGCTTCTCGGTCACGATCATGCGCGGCTGCTTCGGCGGTTGCTCCTTCTGCTCGATCACCGAGCACGAGGGCCGAGTGATCCAGTCGCGTTCGGAGGCCTCGGTCCTGAAGGAGATCGAGGAGGTCCGCGACCGGACGGAGGGCTTCACCGGCATCATCTCCGACATCGGCGGTCCCACCGCCAACATGTATCGGATGGCCTGCAAGGACGAGAAGATCCACGATCTCTGCCGCAAGCTCTCCTGCGTCTACCCCGACGTCTGCGAGAACCTCGACACTTCCCACGAGGCCCTGATCGGCCTCTATCGCAAGGCCCGGGCGATCCCGGGCGTCAAGCGGGTGATGGTCGCTTCGGGCGTGCGCTACGACCTCGCGGTGAAATCGCCGGCCTACATCAAGGAACTCGTCGCCCACCACGTCGGCGGCTATCTGAAGATCGCGCCCGAGCACACCGAGAGCGGGCCGCTGTCGAAGATGATGAAGCCCGGCATCGGCACCTACGATCGCTTCAAGCAGCTCTTCGACGCTGCCGTCCAGGCCGCCGGCAAGAAGTACTTCCTCATCCCCTACTTCATCGCCGCCCATCCCGGCACCACCGACGAGGACATGATGAACCTCGCCCTGTGGCTGAAGAAGAACAAGTACCGCGCCGATCAGGTCCAGACCTATCTGCCCTCGCCGATGGCGCTGTCGACGGCGATGTACCACTCCGGCGTCAACCCGCTCAAAGGCGTGCGCCACGGCGGCTCGGAGGAGGTCGAGACGGTCAAGGGTCTGCGCCAGCGCCGCCTGCACAAGGCCTTCCTGCGCTACCACGACGCCGAGAACTGGCCGCTCCTGCGCGAGGCGCTGAAGGAGATGGGCCGCGCCGATCTCATCGGTCCCGGCAAGCACCAGCTCGTCCCCACTTGGCAGCCCGCCGGCACCGGCACCACCGGCGGCGAGGGCCGCCGCATGGGCGCGAAGAAGGGGGCGCAGGTGTTCCTGACCAAGGGGGCGGACAAGGGCGCGCTCGGCCGCTCCGGCGGCGAGGATGCGGCGCCGGCCGCCGCCCGTCCGTCGCGTCCGGGACCTTCGCGCTCCGGTCCGAAACGCGGTCCCGGCCCGAAGCGGCGCGGGTGAACCCACCTCACGGCATCTTCGACGGCAGGTGCAGCTTGCGCCCGTCGACGACGAAGTCGCCGAAGCCGTGGTGATGGATCGTCCTGGCGTCGTGCTTCGCCGGGTCGCGCCACGCCTTCACCACCTCGAGGATCCTCAGCCCGTAGGTCTCGGCGAGCGTCGCGTCGACCACCCGGCACTCGAGATTGACGAAGCATTCCGCCACCAGGGGAGCGCCGACCTTCTCGGCACCGAGCGGCGTCAGCCCGTACTCGGCGAATTTGTCGATCCGCCGCCCCGAGGCGTTGCCGATCGCCACCACGGCGCGGGCGATCTCCACCGCCGGGATGGCGACGACGCATTCGCCGGTTTCGTCCATCGCCTCCGAGCTGAGGCAGCCGGCGACGACGCAGGCGATCAGCGGCGGCGAGAAGTCGACCATCATGTGCCACGACAGGGTCATGACGTTGGCGAGATGGCCGCGTGTGGTGGTGAGCAGCACCACCGGTCCGGGCTCGATCAGGCGGTAGACCTCACCGAGCGGGATGTCTTCGAAGCGAGCGGAGGGCGGCGGAAAGCCGTCGCGCGGGACGGGGGTCGTCATCGTCGTTCTCCCCATACCGATCGGGCGATCGCACTTCGCCACGAGGGTGGGAAGTATAGAGCCGGAACCGCGTTCCCGGTCTCTCGTGCCGGCACGGCGGTTCTGCGCCGTGCGCACGACGAACGAGCCACGGCCTCGGCCGCGGCTCGCGCGGGTATCGCCTCGGTTGGTGCTCCGTGATTTCTCGGCGACTTTTCGGCCACGATCGCCGCTCATCCACGGGGTTTTCCCCAGGGCGCGTAGCGTCGGCTGCAAGCCTCCGGTAATGATGGAGGTGTTAAGGATCCGTTAACGAGTGTCGGCCTCTCGAGAGGGGACAGGGTGATTCGTCACGTCGCCGCCATCTGTATCGCGTTGTTGCTGGCGAGCTGCTCGGACCTCGAGAGGCGCGAGCTGGGTGTGAACGAGTCCGCCCCGGACGGCGTCTTCTCCCAGGATCTGCGCGCCCGTTTCGGCAACAATCTGAACCAGCCCCACGGCAGCGGCGCATCCGTCGGCGGCTCGGTACCGGCCGCTCAGGTCTATCACGGGGCCTCCGAGGCCTTCGCCTCCGGCGCACCGGGCGTGCGGGTCAACGGCGGCGGCGACAGCTACGACCTCAATTTCGAGAACACCGACGTCGCCGGCGTCTCCAAGGTCGTCCTCGGCGACATCCTGGGGATGACCTACACGATCGACCCGCGGGTATCCGGCCCGATCAGCCTGTCTTCGGCCCGGCCGGTGGCCAAGCGCGATCTCCTGCCGCTCTACGAGAGCGCGCTCAAGATCGCCAACGCCGTGCTGGTCAAGGAGGGGCCGCTCCACAAGGTGATGCCGGCCGGCGAGGTCTCCTCGGGCGGCGGGATCGACGACGGACGCCGTCTCGAACCGGGGTTCGGCCTGACGGTGCTGCCGCTGCGTTGGGTCTCCGCCCAGGCGGTGGTGCGCACCCTCGACAGTTTCGCGGCTCGCCCCGGCTCGATCCGCGCCGATGCGGCCCGCAACCTGCTCGTCATCCAGGGCACGGCGACCGAGCGGGCCTCGGCGCTCGACACGGCGCTCGCCCTCGACGTCGACTTCATGAAGAACCAGTCGGTGGGAGTGTTCCCCGTCGCCAACGTCGCCCCCGACGCGGTCGTCTCGGAGTTGCAGAACATCTTCGACGCCGGCAAGGAAGGCGGCGGCCAGGACGCGGTGCGTTTCCAGTCGATGCCGCGCCTCAACGCCATCCTCGCGGTTGCCAGGACGCCCACCGCCATCGACCGGGTGCGCACCTGGATCGCGCGTCTCGACCGCTCCGACTTCGGCGACAGTTCGCTGCGCGTCTATCGGCTGAAATACGGCAACGCCAAGGTCATCGCCGGGTTGCTGCGCGAGGTTTTCGGCGGCCAGGGCGGTGGGTCGGCGAGCGACGCCGGTTCGTCGAGCGCCTCGGCGCTCTCCCCGGGTTCGGAAACGCGCCGCTCCTCCTCGTCCGCATCGGGCGGCGGTTTCGGCTCGGGCGGCAGCGGCTTCGGCTCCTCCTCGTCCTCCGGCGGCGGCATGTTCTCGCGCGCCGACCTGCGCGGCTTCGGCAAGAGCGCCGACGGCACCGGCGACGGCACGGGGCAATCGGGCACCTCGGGCGGCTCTTCCGGGTCGGCGCTCGCCGCCCTCGGTGAGGGACGCGGCGGCGGATCGGGCGCCATCCGCATCACCGCCGACGTCGCCAACAACACGATCCTCGTCTCCGCCCCGCGCGAGCAGTACAAGTTGATCGAGCGCGCCATCCAGGAGATGGACACCGCGCCCGTCCAGGTGGCGATCGAGGCGACCATCGCCGAAGTCACGCTGAAGAACGAACTGCAATACGGCGTCCAGTTCTTCCTGCGCGACAAGTCCGGCTCGGCGATCGGCTTCAACAGCGGCTCGTCGCAGCCGATCGCGAAGTCGCTGCCCGGCTTCAACGCCATCCTCGGCCCCGGCTCGAATCCGCGGGTGATCATCAACGGCCTCAAGGCACTGACCGACGTGAAGGTGCTGTCGTCGCCGTCGCTGGTGGTGGTCAACAATCAGGTGGCGTCACTGGAGGTCGGCGATCAGGTGCCGATCACCACGCGAACGGCGACCTCGACCGAGAACCCGCTCGCCCCCACGGTCAACAGCATCGATTACCGCGATACCGGCGTCATCCTGCGTGTCCTGCCGCGCGTCGCCGCCAACGGTGCCGTCAACCTCGAGGTCGAACAGGAAGTCTCCAACGTCGTCGGCACGACGACGACGACGAGCGACAGCGGCACCCTGACCCCGACCATCGCCCAACGCCGCATCAAGTCCGCCGTCACCGTGATGAGCGGCCAGACGGTGGTGCTCGGCGGCCTCATCGGCAGCCGCCAGGAGAAGAGCCGCTCGGGCCTGCCCTTCCTCGGCAACCTCGCCAATTCACTGCAGAACGGCCACGGTACCACCAACACCGAGATCATCGTCTTCATTCGCCCGCAGGTCGTCCGCGACAGCGTCGACGCTCAGGCGGTCTCGGAGGAGCTGCGCAACAAGCTGCAACTGCTCAGGCGCGGTGTCGGCGGTCCGACGGTGGTGCGGTACTGAGACGGCGGCTCGCATCTCGACGAGCCTTCGACGCGAGGGCGTGAAATCGGCATGAACCTCGTCCTCGCCCTCCTTCCCGACGTCGGCCTCGCCGTCGCGGCGGTCGCCGTGGGGGCGTGGGCGTTGCCCCTGCCGCAGGCCGCCTTCGCCGGTGTTCTCGCGGGTCTCGTCGCGATCGTCGCCGCCGTCGATCGCCGCCTCTACATCATCCCCGACACCGCCAGTCTCGGCCTCGCCGTGACAGGTCTCGCCCTCGTCCTGTGGGAGGCCCCTCCCGGCGACTGGACCACGCCTCTCGCCGAGGCGGTGGCCCGCGCCCTCCTCGCCGGCCTCGTTTTCTGGTCGCTGCGCGCCCTCCATCGTGCGGCGCGTGGCGTCGAGGGGCTCGGCCTCGGCGACGTCAAACTCGCCGCCGCCGGCGCGCCCTGGCTCGCCTGGACCTCGCTGGTGCCGGTTCTCGAACTGGCGGTGGTGGCGGCGCTGATCGCGGTGGTGATCGACGCGCGGGCGCGCCGGACGGGGCCGCGCCTCGACGACACGGTGCCCTTCGGCGTCTTCCTCGCCCCCGCCCTGTGGCTCGGCTTCCTCGCCGAGCGGACCGGCGCCCTCGATCGGTTCTCGCCCTGGTGATGCGAAATTCGAGCGGGTCCATCCGAATTTCCTATTCCGTTCGTCGAGAAGCCCGTCCGAACAAGGGCTTTCGGCGAATCGAATCCGGCATCGCGCGACACGGTCCGCCGGATTCGGTAGGAGCGCGATCAGCCGCCGTCCTGTCCCTCGACCATCGGGGGCTGTCCGGGCACGGGGGGCGCCCCGGGTCGGTGTCCGCGGTGATCGGACGGCGAGACGCCCGGCGGCTTCAACGCCAGGACCGCTTCCTCCCCGTCACGGTGGAACGTCACGGCGACCCGATCGATCCGGGTCAGGCGCCAGCCGTCGTGTTCGTCGCCGATGCGCATCCGCTTGGTCGTGCCGTCGGACGGGTCGACGAGGATCGCCACCTCGACGTCGGGGCCGGCGACCACGCCGGTCAGCGTCAGCGTCAACGGCGGAGCGGCTTCCTCCACCGGCTCCGGCGCCGGGGGCGGAGTGAACACGGGCGCGGCGGGCTCCGGCTGGACGCCGCGGCGGGCCGGGACGAACAAGGGCCGATCCCGCGTCTGCCGGAGGGTCGACAGAGCCGGTAGACCGTGCGGTCCCCGTGACGGTGGCGGCACGGCATCACCGAAGCTCGGGACGGCCGGTCGTGGTGCGGAAGGCTCCGGCCGCGGACGGGTGTCCGACCCGCCGGGGGCGAAAGGCGGCGTCGTCGCCGCCGACGGGCGACGCGATCCACCCGAGCCGCCGAGCGGTGCCGGTGCACCGAGGGGCGACGGCGGCGAGGCGGTCGCACCGTCGTCGGCCGTCGCGGCCGGGTCCCGAGCGCCGCCGCCGTCCTTCGGCGCGGCATCGTCGATCGGCGTGTCCGCTTCGGTGTCCGCGTCCCCGGCGCCGCGGGTCTCGCCGGGTCGCGTCGTCGCCGTGGTGCCGCCACCGGCCGTCTCGGCGGCCTGCGTCTCCGCCGCGTGGCTCGACGCCGGTGTCGAGACGGTGGCCAGGGCGAAGAGGAGGGTGGCGAGGAGCGGACGGATGTCCATGTCAGCCCTCCTTCCGCCCGAGGTAGCCGATCAGCCGCAACTCGATCTCGAGTTCGGGGTCGAGTGCGGCGCTCCCCGCCGGTCCGCCGGCCTGTGGCGCGCGGAGGGTCGCCTCGTCGACGAGGATGAACGGGGCTTCGGTCTCGATCCGATAGAGCAGCTTCTGCACCGCGGCGATCCGCGCCCCGGCGCTCAGCTGCAGCGTGACGTGGGGCAGTGCGCCGGGGTCGACGTCGGTGGCCGTCTCCGCCCCGATGGTGCGCAGCCGCACGCCGCAGTCCTCCGCCAGCGCCACGATGCGCCGTTGCAGAGCGTTGGCGGCGAGGGTCGGCGTCGCGCCCGGCAGGAACGGATTGGCGGCCAGCGCCTGTTCGGCGCGCGCCAGACCCGGCCCCTGCGCCTCCAGCCGCTTCACCAACGACCGGAGTTCGAAACGCTTCTCCTCGAGCATCGCCTCGCGGGCGTCGAGGTCGTTCTTCGCCACGACGCCCGCCGCGACGAGAACCAGGACGATGGCACCGAGGACGGCGCTCGCGAGATGGGCCCGGCGATGGGGCGATGCGGTGGAGGCGGCGATCATCGTCCCCCTCCGTCCGCCCCGCTCACCCGCAGGTCGAGCGTGAATTTGTCGCCGCGCGCCAGACGCACCGTCGGCGCCGTGAACACCGGTTCGGTGAAGAGTGCGGTCGCTTCCAGGGTGGTGGTCAGGGCGGCGATGTCCCGCGTCACGCCGCTCATGCGCAGACGGCCGTGGCCGATCTGCAGCGCCGTGAGATGGGTGTCGTCCGGCAGCGCGGTGGAGAGGTTCTCCAGCGCGATCACGCTCATCGGCGTGTCGCGCGACAGCGCGGCGATGATGTCCCGGTCGCTCTTCGCCGCTCCGCCGGCCGGCATCAGACGGCGGCGATGGGCGTCGAGCCGCTCCTCGATCTCGCTCACCCGCGAGCCGATGTCGTCGGCGGCGGAGACGTACCACCAGGCGCCGGCGACGGTCGCGGCGACGATCGCCGCCAGACCGATGCGCAGCGTCAGGCCGATCCGCGCCCGCTCGGCCCCGACGTCGGCGGCCGCCACCGGCAGCACCACTTCGCTCCGCCCGTCCGCCGCGGCCCGCACCAGCCGGAGCTCCTTGGGCCGCCGGGCGGTGATCGCCGCGATCGCCGCACCGTGCATCGCCTTCGACGTCGCCGTGACCGTCACCATCAACCGCGGATCGTCGGCGTCGACGGTCTCGATCGTGTGGTGGGAGAGCGTGTCGTTCGCCTGCCAGGGCGTCATTCGTTCGAGCTGATGGGCGACGATGCCTTCGACATAGGGCCGGCTCTCCGGCGGGAGCGGCCCCAGGCGGCGGGTGAGGGTCTCCTCGTCGCACACCACGAGATCGACGATCCGATCCTCGAGAGCCCGCGCGAGGCGGCGCGGTTCGAGCCCGTTCGATCCCGGCCGCAGCACGCGTCGGCCGAGACGGCCGCCGGCGTGGACGACGACGTGGCCGCCCTCGACCGGCGCGAGACGCATCGGCCGATTGCGCCGGAACCGCTCCTCCACCAGGAGGACGGCGTCGACGAGCCCGTCGATCCACCACCGCCAAGCTTCGATCGGATGGATGTCCATCTGCCCGCCGCTCCCTGTCCCGCCTATCGACCCGGTCCGCCGACGGCGGCGGGCAGGGCGTTGCCGTTCCACGACAGGATACGATACGGCTCGCCGTCGCCCGGAAGCGTCACCACGATCACCTCGTAACCGCGGATCCGATGGGAGCCGATCCGGACCACCATGGTCAACCGGGTCGCGTTCGGTCCCACATTCGATACATGATCGTGGGCGATTCCGTAACGTCGCAGCAGCGCCTCGAAATCACCTTCGCGGCCGATCCGATCGGCCATGAAGGCCTGGAGCTTGGCGCCGGTCATCCCCGGCAGCGCCGCCACCACCTCGCGCGGCGCCGTGAGCACCGCGATCCGCCCGTCGAGCGCGGTGACGGTGACGAAGGGACGGATCGCGTCGATCGCCTCGGGGGGGATCTCGGTGAGGGCGTCGAGTTCGCGGACGTGTTCGAGGATGCCGTGGGCCGGCACCGTGGGCGTGCGACCCGGTTCCGGTGGCCGTCGCGGGTCGCGCCGCCAGTCGACGATCAGCCGCGCGTATCGGGCCGCCGCCCGTTCGTCGATGCCGACGACGCGGAACAGTCCTGCGATCAGTTCCTCGGGGGCGAGGTCGAGGTCGACACGCTCACCTTCGTTGCGGGCGACGACGTCGACGGCGATCCCGGGATAGGAGACGCTCGCGGTCGGCGGCAGCCGGTCGAGACGTCCGCCGGACGCCGCCCACAGCCGCTCCACCGCCCCCTCGACCGCCACGTCGGCGGCGATGTCCTCGGCGGCGCTGCGGGTCGCCGCGCTCGCCACCCTGAGACGCTCGGTGGCGACGCCGACGAAGACGGTGAGCAGGCTCGCCAGCAGGAGCACCGCGACCAGGATCGAGCCGCGCCGATTCATCGCCCGCTCCCCCCGGCCGCATCGCCCGATGTCGCCTCCTCCGGCGACTTCGTCGCCTGCGGACCCGTGGCGCAGCGTCGGCGTCGATCTTCGGGTGCCTCGCCGGCCGGCTTCGCGCGCGCGTCCCGCGGTGCGCCGGCGTCGACGTCATCGCCGCCCGGCGTGGGCGCTCCGCCGGCGGGAGGCGTCGGCGGTGCCGCGTCAGGCGCCTCGATCAGACACGAGACCGAGATCGCCACCGGGATCGGCAACATCACCTCGACCGGCAGCCCGCCGCTGCCGCGCGGACCGCGCAACGTGACGATCACGCCGCGTGGCACCTCGCCGGCCTTGGTCCAGGTGGCGACGCGTCGTCCCGCCTGATCGCGATAGGAGAAAGCGAGGTCGAGCGGTCCGGAGAGCAGCACCACGCGGTCGCCGCCGCGCAGCGCCCGGTCGCGACCGCGCCGCAGACGCCGCGACAGAACCGCACCGTCGCCGGTCGCCTCCACCCCGATCTCGACGACCGCGATGCCGTCGCGGGTGCGATCGAGCGGCGTCGCCGCCGTGAAGGCCATGCCGCGCGCGTCCCCGGCGAAGAGGATGGCCGGATCGTCGGCGCTCGCCAGCCGCACCGGCAACAGCGACGCGAGATCGGCCGCGATGCGCCCGAGCGCCACGTCGGTGCGTTCCACCGCCGCCACCGTGGCGAAGCCGGCGTTCCACGAGCGCAGCGTCCGTCCGGCGATCTCGGTCACCGCCGCCAACACCAGCCCGGCGATCGCCAGAGCGAGGATCGCTTCGATCAGCCCGAAACCGGCGCACGACCCGTCGTCCCACCGGGCGCGGCACCGGCGATCTCGACGACGGAGGCGGTCGGGTCGAGCCACGCGTCACCCCCGATCCTGTCGGCGTCCGAGGCGATGGGTCTCGAGCGTCGTGCGTCGCCCGTCCGGCGCCTCCACGGCGACGCCGATCCGGTAGAGCGTCCAGATGGGCTTCCTCGACCCGTCTCCACCCTCCTGATCGGCCTTCGAGACCTTCCCCTCCGGCGCGACGTCGTCGAGACGGTCGGTCACCACCACCCATCGGAAATCACCCGCCGTGCCGCGTCGTTCGCCGGCCTCGATCCTGTCGCGATCCGACATCTCCTCAAGCACGCTGCGCGCCACCGCCATGGCGCCGGAGGTGCCGGCGATCGCCACGACCCGATGGCGGTTGTCGCCGGCGAGGCGGGTGAGCAGCGTGATCAGCACCGCCGCCACCACAGCCGCCACCAGAACCTCGAGCAGCATGAAACCGGAGCGCCTATCCGCGTCCACGCACCCCTCCCGTCACTTCGACGAGGCCGGTCAGCCAGTTGACCGAAATCCGGTTGGCGACGCCGGCCGGTGCTCGCAGGGTGACGACCAGCCCGCAGGATCGGCCGTCGGGTGCGAAGCCGACGGCGAAACGATCGCCGTCGACGGTGCAGTCGGCGGTGGTGGCGACGTCGAGCGTCACGTCGCGCGGAAGCTTCACCACGCCACCCCGCGTACCGCCGACGAAGCGCTTGTCGCGGACGTCGATGCGGGTCGCCACCACCCGCCCGACGCGCGCCGCCGACACCCGATCCTCCTCGATCAGCGCCGCGATCTCGTGGGTCCAGGCGGCGAGGCGGGCCGGCGAGGTCGAGGTCGGCAGGATCGGCCAGACGATGCGCACCATGAGCAGCAACACCGCGACCGCCAACACCATGTCGAGCAGGATCACGCCGCGTTTGCCCGTGCGGGCGCGGGTCCGATCGCCGCGCCGGTCCGCGCCGTCAGGGTTTCCGGCTCCCGCCCGCACCGCCGCCGCCTCCTTGGGGTCCGACCGAGGTGATCTCGAACGGCGCCTTGTCCGCCGGCGAGCGATAGACGTAGGCGTGGCCCCAGGGGTCCACCGGCACGTTGCCGCCTCTCAGATAGGGACCGTTCCAGCCGTCGACGCCGCTCGGCTTCTTGACCAGGGCGCCGAGCCCTTCGTTGGTCGAGGGATAGCGGCCGGTGTCGAGGAAATAGAGGTCGACGGCGTTCTTGAAGCTCTCGATCTGGATCTTCGCCGTCTTCTCGCGCGCATCGGTCAGATAATTGAGAACCCGCGGTCCGACGAGGCCCATGATCAGGCCGATGATGACGAGGACGACCAGCATCTCCACCAGGGTGAAGCCGGCGCGTGCCGACCCCGCCAGCGTCGACCGTTCCACGGTTCCGGTCACCCGCATGAGATCTGCTCCTTCTCGTCCCACCGTCGCCGATCGCGGCGTCACAGTACCAATTGATTGATGCTCAATAGCGCGGAAAGTATGGAAACGATCAAGCCGCCCACCATCACCGCGATGCCGATGATCGCCGCCGGTCCGACGATGCCGGCGAGCCGGTCGAGCCGCGTGGTCAGTTTCACCTCGTAGAACTCGGCGGTTCGTCGCGCGATTTCGGCGAGTTCGCCGGTTTCCTCGCCGAGCCGCAGCATGTTGAGGGCGAGCGGCGGCAGGTAGTTCTCTTCGGTGATCGCCTCGACCAGCCGCTTGCCGCGCCTGACCCCTTCGCCGACCCGGGCGAGCCCCGCCCCCGTCGCCCCCGGCAGATCGGCGAGCACGCGCAGCGCTTCCGTCAGGGTCACGCCGTTGGCGAGCAGGGTCGCGAGCCCGCCGCAGAAGACCGCGGTGCGCCGCAGCGCCACGATGCCGGCGAGCCCCGGCAGTCGCGCCACCCGGGTCCAGAACCACGACCGCGCCGCCGGTCGGCGGAAGATCATGAGGAGGGCGAGAAGCGCGGCGGCGAGAAGCGCGGCGAGGACCTCGCCCTCGGCGATCAGGAAGTCCGATGCCGACAGGACGAAGCCGACGAGGCCGGTCTTGCCCGCGCCGAAGTCCCGCAGCACCCCGGCGAACTGCGGCACCACCGCGATCAGGAAGAAGACCAGGACGGCTGTCGCCGCCATCAGCAGGAACGCCGGATAGCGCAGCGACGAGCCGATGGTGTCGAGCATGCGCTGCGAGCGTGTCCGCGCCTCGGCGACCGAGCGCAGCACCGATTCGAGATTGCCCGCCGCTTCCGCCACCCGCACCATGGTGACCACGTCGGTTCCGAACAGGCGGCCATGCCCGGCCATCGCCTCGGCGAGGCTGGCGCCCCCGGTGACCGAGCGCCGCAGATCCCGCGCCACCGCGGCGATGGCGCTCGTCTCCTCCGAGGCGACGAGGTCGAGCGCCTCGTCGAGCGGCAGACCGGCACGCAGCACCAGCGCCAGATCGGCGAGGAAGGTGGTGACGTCGCGCCCGTTCGCCCGGCCGCGGAACGACAGGAGGCTCGTCTTGTCGCCGGCCGCCGTCCCGCTCGACGTCTCCAGCACCACGTGACCGGTACGGCCGAGGCGGTCGGCGACCTCCGCCTCGCTGCCGCCCTCCATCACCCCGGTGGTGAAGCGACCGGCGGTGTCGAGGGCCTTGTAGCGCACCTGGACCATGATCAGCGGCTCGCCGTGACGCGCAGGATCTCGTCGACCGAGGTGAGGCCGGCGCGGCATTTCGCCAGACCGTCGGCGATCATCGTCGACATGCCCTCGGCCTCCGCCTGCGCCTCGATCTCGCCGTCTCCCGAGCCCCGGGTGATCAGCCGCCGGATCGGCTCGGTGACTTCGAGCACCTCGAACACCGCCACCCGGCCGCGATGGCCGGTTCCGCCGCAATGCGGACAGCCGACCGGCCGGCCGACCTCGTCGCCCTCGACGAGTCCGAGCGCAGCGTAACGCGGCTCCCGCATCAGGGCCGCGGCGTCGATCCGCTCCGTCGTCCGGCATTCCGGGCAGAGCAGGCGCACCAGCCGCTGGCCGATGATCATCCGGAGCGTCGAGGCGAGCAGGTAGGGCTCCACCCCCATGTCGGCGAGGCGCATCACCGCCGCCGCGGCGGTGTTGGTGTGCAGCGTGGTGACGACCAGATGGCCGGTGAGCGAGGCCTGCACGCCGATTCGCGCCGTCTCGCCGTCGCGCATTTCGCCGACCATGATCACATCCGGATCCTGGCGCAGGAAGGCGCGCAACGCGGTGGCGAAGGTCAGCCCGACCGCCGGCTTCACCTGGGATTGGTTGACCCCCGGGATCTCGTATTCGATCGGGTCCTCGATGGTCAGGATCTTGCGCAGCGGCCGATTGAGATGGGCGAGGATGGCGGCGATGGTCGTCGTCTTGCCCGAGCCGGTCGGCCCGGTGACGACGATCATGCCGTGCGGCGCCTCGATGTGGTGTTCGACGACGGCCCTGTCCCGATCCGCGAGCCCGAGCCGGGTCAGGTTGACCAGCCTCGGATTGCGCTCGAGCAGGCGCACGATCGCCGCCTCGCCGTGCGCCGTCGGCATGGTGGCGATGCGCAGGTCGATCTCCGCCGCGCCGACGCGGATGCGGGCGCGACCGTCCTGCGGCAGCCGTCGCTCGGCGATGTTGAGCGAGGCGAGGATCTTGATGCGCGACACGATCGCCCGCGCCATCGCCGGCGGCGGCGACGGGATCGGCCTGAGCAGGCCGTCGACGCGCAGCCGCACCTGCAGCGAATTGCGGAAGGGTTCGACGTGGATGTCGGTCGCCCGCGCCTCCACCGCCCGCTCGAAGAGTTCGTTGACGGCCCGCACCACCGGGGCGCCGCTCGCCATGTCGCGCAGGTCCTCGAGATCGTCGGTCTCGCGCGGCGCGAGGAGTTCCGCCGATCCTTCGATCGCCCCCGGCTCGTCGCCCGGTTGCGCTCTCAGGAGCGCGTCGATCTCCTCGAAGCTCGCCACTTCGCGCGCCACGGCGCGTCCCAGGGTGAGTTCGAGCACCCGGAGCGATGCCCCGTCGGTCGGATCGGCGACGGCGAGCCGCGCCTCGCCCTTCGCCGTTTCCCACGGATAGACCGCGTGGTCGCGCAGGAACGGGCGTGACAGGCCCGAGATCAGTGGCCGCCCGCTCTGCATCGCCTCGAGGCCGGCGCGGACGAGGCCGAAATGATCGGCGACCTGATCGGCGAAGGCCGCCGGTTCCAGCGTCGAGCGTTCGAGGAGGGCGCGCAGCCCCCCGGTCTCCGGCGACGCCTCCACCGTACCCGCCGCGACGAAGCCGAGGCGGGTGAGCCGTTCCGTGAAGGTCTCGTTCGTCGTCGTCGCCATGTCGCCGTCGGATCACGCGAAGTCGCCGCCGCTTCGCCCGCAGGCGGAGTCAACACGCCCGTCGCGGCGATGGCAAGGCCGACCTCACCGTCCGGGCTGCGTCGCCGGTGTCCATGCCCGGCTCATCATCGACGGTCCGATCGGCATGGTCAGCCCCGCCGTCGCGAGCCGAGCCATCGCCTCGGCTCCGTCGATGCGACCGGCGAGGCGATCGCGATAGGCGGTCGCGACCACCCCCATGTCGCCGGTCTGCGGGCTGAGGCGGAAGGCGCCGACGCTCGCCGCGACCAGCGCGTCGAGCTCGTCCATCACCACCGCACAGTCCTGCGACATGGTCTGGACGCCGTTGACCGCCAGGAAGGCCTCGCCGTCGAGCGTGTCGACCTCGAGCCCGTCGGGGTCCTCCGAACAGACGTAGCGGCAGCTGTCCTTGGCGAGGCCGTGGATGCGGGCGTGGTAGCAGCGCCCCGAGATGGCGAGCGGCAGCCGGCCGAAGGCGAAGACCTGGGTCTCGACCCCGAGCCGCGCCCCTTCCCTCGCCAGCGCCTCGACCTGGGCGAGCGGCAGTTCCGGCGGCAGGCAGACGCTCCAGGCGCCGCGCGACGCCAGGAAGGCGAGGGTGCCCTCGTTGTAGACGTTGACCAGCGGCGACACGGCGAAGCGCCGGCCGAAGTCGAGAGTCGCGAGCGGCGTGAGGTCGTTGATCTCGATCTCGACGCCGTCGAGGGCCGCGAGATCGCCGACCAGCTGGCGTTCGCGCTTCACCGTCACCAGGGCGAGCGTGTCGACGACGACGGTCTTGCCGCCGCGCTGCAGACGCTCGATCACCTCCGGCAGGCGGTCGGCGAAGAACGGCTCGCGCTTGGAGCACACCACTTCGCCGACATGGACGCGGTCGACGTCGATCTCGTCGGCGACCCGGGCGTGGAAGTCGACCCAGGCGTCGACCGACCAGTTGTAGAGCACCGGACCCATGACCAGGGTGGGGTTCGCAGCGGTCACGGCGGTCATCTCCAGGTCTTCTTGTAGGCGCCGGCGGTGGTGGTCTGGCCCTCGGCCAGCCGCTTGGTCATGTCGCTCGCGATCGGCCGACCGGCGACATGGTCGTCGATCGCCTTGCGGAAGGCGCCGACCACGGCCTGCGTATAGGCGCGGCTCCGCTGCCGCCCCTCGATCTTGAAGGCGGTGACCCCGGCTTCGATCAGTGGCGGAATGAGTTGCGCCGCGTCGAGGCTCACCGGATCTTCGAACACGTGGCCGGAATAGCCGCCGGCCGAGAACCGCCCCTTGCACAGGGTGGGGTAGGGGGCCGGCACGCCTTTCGGCGTGCGGTCGATGGTCCAGCCCCCGAGCTCGGCGACGAGGTCGTCGCCCTCTTCTCGGTAGAGGACGTGGCTCGGCGGCGAGCACACGCCGTTCATGTTGGGCGACTTGCCGGTGGCATGGGAGGAGAGCGAGCAGCGCCCCTCGGCCATGACGCACAGCCCGCCGAAGACGAAGACCTCGGTCTCGCAGGAGATCTCGAGGTTGATCGCGGCGATCTCCGGCACGGTGAGGACGCGCGGCAGCACCACCCGTTTGATGTCGAACGTCGCGGCCCAGAAGCGGATGACGTCGGGGTTCGACGCCGCCGCCTGGACCGACAGATGGCGGCGCAGCTTCGGATGTTTCACCGTCGCATGGGCGACCAGCCCGAGATCGGCGAGGATCACCGCGTCGGCGCCGGCACCTTCGGCGCGCGCCACCGCGTCGTGCCACAGCGTCTCGGCCCCGGCGCGCGGGAAGGTGTTGATCGCCACCAGCACCTTGGCCCCGTGGTCGTGGGCGAAGCGGATCGATTCGGTGAGTTCGGCGGGCGAGAAATTGAGGCCGGGGAAGTTGCGGGCGTTGGTCTCGTCGCGGAAGCCGCAATAGACCGCGTCGGCCCCGGCCTCGACGGCGGTCCGGAGCGCCGCCGGCGTTCCGGCCGGACAGACCAGTTCGGGACGGAAGATCTCGGCGACCATGTTCATGCCGTCGTGCCTCCGGCGCGAGTGAGCGTGACACCGGTCATCCGCTCCGCCACCGGCGCGGCGCGGCGGAAGATCTCGGCGACGAATTTCGACGCCGGCCCGGTGATCGCCGCGACCTCGTCCGCCAGATCGATCTCGCTGTCGTCGACGGCGTTCCTCAGCGCCAGCACCGCCTCGGTGTCGCCCTCGATGACGATGTCGCGCGAGAAGAACAGCGCGTCGCCGTCGAGCGCCCCGTGAACCATGCCGACGAGCGCGGCGAGCGGCCCGGCGATGCGCGCGTCACGCGCCGCCACGATCGTCCCGTCGGGCGCCCGCTTCACCGCCTCGAGCCGCGGTAGCGCCGGGTCCGGCCGGAGCAGGAAGGCGATCGACACGTCGGTCGGATCGATCAGGAAGGTCTTGCGCGCCTGATCGTCGAGCCGCGAGAACAGCGACGGATGGCGCTCGGTCAGCGAGGTGATGAACCGCCTCAGCGCCAGATCGAGCGGCAGCGTCGGCAGCCGCGCCACCAGATGGTCGACGAGGCGGGGAAAGTGGGGGATCGAAGCTTCGGTCATCGCGGTTCCGGTGCAGACACCCATCGGGTCCGGCCGCCCGATGCGATCGAACCACGCCCGACCATTTCACCTTCGCGACGGTTCCGTCCTTGAGGTCGATCAACGAACATGAGGATGAATGGAGCGACCCGAACCGGCCGGCCCGAGGATCGCGCGACGCCTCGAAGGCAGGTGTCGGACCGGACCACGTCCGTGCGCGATGGTTCGAGGCTCGCTCCGCTCGCACCTCACCATGAAGCGCCTGATTTCGTGCCGATGATCGCCGAGGCTTCATGGTGAGGTGCCGGCCGCAGGCCGGCCCCGAACCATCGCGCACGGACATCCCCGCCGAGCAGCGATCGAGCTGTCGGTGAGAGAGGGTGCGACCCTGTGGCCACTCACCCCGTCACTTTGCCTCGCCACACCTCGACGTCCGGCGTCTCGATCAGCGGCCACACGAAGGCCCAGGCCGCGTCCAGCCCCTCGGCCGCCGCCGCGCCGAGCCCGCTGCCGAGTTCGAAGGCCTCGCCGCGCATCGCCAGCACGAAGGCCGGCGGCGGATCGCGGCCGAGCACCCGGGCGAAGACCGCGAGTACCGCCTCCGGCGACAGCGCGTGGGTCGAATGCGAAGCGTCGTCGCGCGGGCCCGTCTCGGTGAAGGCGAACGGCGCGGGCGCCGCGACGGAAGCGTCGAGGAAGAGCGCGAGATCGGCCGCCTCGAGGTCCATCGCGTGTTCGATCTGCAGCTGGAAGTCCTCGACCACCGTCACATGGGGAAGATCGAGCGCGGCGATGCGGCCTAGCAGCAGCGGTCCGAGCCCGTCGTCGCCGCGCGCGTCGTTGCCCCAGCCGAGGACGACGAGCCGGTTCGCCGTCCCCGCCGTCGCCGCCTCGTTCAACGCTCGGGACCCATGTTGCGCCGGGCACGCTGGACGAGCGTGCCTTCGGCGTCGATGAGATCGACCTCGAGCGGCATCTTGCCGAGCGCGTGGGTGGCGCAGGAGAGGCACGGATCGTAGGCGCGGATCGCCACCTCGATGTGGTTGAGCAGCCCCTCGGTGATGGTCTTGCCGTCGAGATGGCTGAGCGCCACCGACCGGATCGCCTCGTTCATCGCCTGATTGTTGTTGGTCGTCGAGACGATGAGATTGCAGAAGGTGACCTGGTCGTTCTCGTCCACCCGGTAGTGGTGGAAGAGCGTGCCGCGCGGCGCCTCGATGACGCCGACCGCTTCCGATCGCCGCTCACCCTTGTCGGCCATCAGATCCGAACCGAGCAGGTCCGGATCGTCGAGCAGATCGCGGATCACCTCCGTCGCATGCAGAAGCTCGATCAGCCGCGCCCAGTGATAGTAGAGCGTGCCCATCACCGGCTTGCCCTCGCCGCGGGCGACGAGCTTGCGGCGCTCCATCTCGGCGAGTGGCGTCGGGATGCGGTCGCAGGTCTGGACGCGGGCGAGCGGGCCGACCTTGTACCAGCCGTTCTCCGGCCCGAGCGAGCGGATGTGCGGGAACTTCATGTAGCTCCACGGCTTGACCTCTTCCTCCAGCACCTGCTGGTAGCCGCTATAGTCGACGCCGTCGAAGATCGTGCCGCCGTCCGCGTCGAGGGCGCGCAGGCCCCCGTGGTAGAAGTCCATCGCGCCGTCGGCGTCGACGAGGCTCATCATGGCGGAGGAGAACTCGCCGAAGTGGTCGTAGAACTCGGGCTTGGCGCGATGCAGCTCGGCCACCAGATGGACGGCGGAGAGCGCCCACTCGATCATCCGGTCGATGTCGCGGCGCATCTCGTCGCGCTCGGCCCGGCTGATCCCCTTGTTGACGCCACCCGGGACGGCGCCGGTGCCGTGGATGCGCTTGCCGGCGGTGTGGCGGATCACCTCCTGGCCGTACTTGCGTAGGAAAACGCCCTGCTTGGCGATCTCCGGGAACTCGCGCGCCACGCCGACGATGTTGCGGCGGGTCGGCTCGCTGTCGAAGCCGAGGAGGAGGTCGGGCGAGGAGAGGTGGAAGAAATGCAGCGCATGGCTCTGCATCATCTGGCCGTAGTGCATCAGCCGGCGGATCTTCTCCGCCGTCGGCGTCAGCCGGTCGTAGCCGGCGATCAGGTCCATCGCCTTGGTGGCGGCGAGCAGATGCGACACCGGGCAGATGCCGCACAGCCGCTGCACCGAGATCGGCACCTCCCAGAACGGCCGCCCCTCGATGAAGATCTCGAAGCCGCGGAATTCGACGATGTGGAGGCGCACCTGATGGACGTGATCGGCGTCGTCGAGCAGCAACGTCACCTTGCCGTGGCCCTCGACCCGGGTCAGCGGCTCGATGGCGATGCGGCGCAACGTCTGCGGGTTCTCGGCGGTTTCCAGGCGGAACATGGGCGCGCTCCCCTCAGTCGAAGTGCAGCATCGGATGCTCGAGACGCGGCATCCGGCCCGAGATGAGATCGGTGAGGTATTTCCAGATGGCGTCGCCCGAGGGCGGGCATCCGGGAATGAAGAAGTCGATGCGGACCACCTCGTTGAGCGGCCGGACCTTGTCGAGCAGCAGCGGCAGCTCGGGATCGTCGGGCACCTCGCCGCCGGCCCGGTCACGGTAGACCCGGGCGAGGCAACTGCCGACGTCGAGGTGGTTCCTCTGCGCCGGCAGGCCGCCGTTGACCGCACAGGCCCCGAGCGCCACCAGGACCTTGCAGTTGGCCCGGAGTTCCCACAGCACGTGGACGTTCTCGGCGTTGCACACCCCGCCCTCGATGATGCCGATGTCGCAGGGGCCGCAGTGCTTGATGTCGGTGATCGGCGACCGGTCGAACTCCACCAGATCGATCAGATCGAGCAGCCGCTCGTCGATGTCGAGGAACGACATGTGGCAGCCGAAACAGCCGGCGAGCGAGGCGGTGGCGACGCGCAGCTTGCGGCGTGGCGGTGTGGGGGCGACGTGACGCATCGGTTCATCCCCTCGGTTCGGCGTGGGCGGCATGGGCCGCCTGGACGCTGATCGGCTCTATGTCGAAGGGCCGTTCGCCGATCGGCACGGCGAAGCCGACCCGCTTCGGCAGGATCGCCCCGACCGGGCAGACCTCGGCCGCCTTGTCGGTCGCCGCGAAGTCGGTGTCGCCGAGTTTGCCCGACGGGCAGTCGACGACGAGATGCTGCGCGGTGCCGCGTCCGGCCAGCGCGAAGACGGTCTTGCCGTCGACGTCGCGTGAGGCCCGGACGCAGAGAGCGCACAGGATGCAGCGGTTGAAGTCGATCAGCACGTCCGGGTGCGACGCGTCGATCGGCCGGGGCGGATAGAAGTGCTCGTAATGCGGGTTGAGCATCTCGAGATCGTAGGCGAGCGCCTGCAGCCGGCACTGGCCGCTCTTCTCGCAGCCCGGGCAGAAGTGGTTGCCCTCGACGAACAGCATCTGCAGCAGGGTGCGGCGATGCCGGTTCAGTTCCGGCGTGTCGGAGGCGACCTCCTGGCCGGCCCGCGCCCGGGTGGTGCAGGCCGACGAGGCGCGGCCGTTGACCTTGACCGTGCACAGTTTGCACGAGCCGTGCGGCTTGAACTCCGGGTGATGGCACAGGTTGGGGATGAACGCCCCGGCGGCCAGCGCCGCCTGGAGGATCGACTGGCCCGCCTCGAAGCGGATCGGGCGCCCGTCCAGCATGAAGGTGGCGTCGTCGCTCATCGCGTCGTCTCCCTGAGCTGCCAGCCCTCTTCGACCAACCGGCTGTCGGCGTCGTCGCGGCCGGTGACCTCGCGCGCCCGGGCGAGGGCCGCATCGAGATCGAAGGCGGGTTCGAAGTCGCGGCGGGCGAGGCGTTTCTCGTAGTCGCCGCGGAACTCGGCGATGGTGTCGGCGATCGCCTGACCGGCGGTCTGGCCGAGGCCGCAGTGGCTCGCCGTGCGCATCACCTCGTGCAGATGCTCGAGCTCGTTCATCTCGTACTGGGTGCCGTGTCCGGCGGCGATCTTGTCCATGATCTTCGCCTGGATCGTCGTGCCGACCCGGCACGGCGTGCAGAAGCCGCAGCTCTCGTGACGGAAGAAGTGGGCGAAGTTCAGCGCCACCTCGAACATGTCGCGGTGATCGCCGAAGATCATCAGCGCACCCGCCGTCGGCACGTCCTCGAAGGCGATGCGCCGGCCGAATTCGCGCGGGGTGAGACACTGGCCGGACGCGCCGGAGATCTGCACCGCCCGCGGCCGGACCGCACCGCAATCCTCGAGCACCTGCGAGATGCGCACCCCGAAGGGATACTCGTAGATGCCCGGCCGGGCGCAGTCGCCCGAGACCGAGAGGATCTTGGTGCCGGTCGACTGCTTGGTGCCGTAGCCGCGGTACCAGGCGCCGCCGTGCAGCGCGATCTCGGTGACCTTGCACAGCGTCTCGACGTTGTTGACCACCGTCGGCAGGCCGCGATAGCCGCTGGTCACCGGGAACGGCGGCCGGATGCGCGGCCGTCCGGCCTTGCCCTCGAGGCTCTCGATGAGCGCGGTCTCCTCGCCGCAGACATAGGCGCCGGCGCCCATGTGGATCTCGATGTCGAAGGCGAAGTCGCCGACCCCGAAGATCGACCGGCCGAGGACGCCGAGTGCCCGCAGCTCGACGAGCTTCTCCTCGAGCATCGGCCGCAGATAGAGGTACTCGCCGCGCAGATAGAGGAAGCCGTGCCGCGCCCCGATGGCGTAGGCCGCGAGCGCCATGCCCTCGAACACCCGCTCGGGATAGTACTGCAGCAGCACCCGGTCCTTGAACGTGCCCGGTTCGCCCTCGTCGGCGTTGCAGACGACGTAGCGTTCGTCGCCGCTCGCGTTGCGCGCCGCTTCCCATTTCACCGCGGTGGTGAAGCCGGCGCCGCCGCGGCCGCGCAGGTTGGAGATCCGCATCTCCTCGAGGAAGCGATCGCGCCCCAGAGCGATCGCCGCCTTCACCGCCGAACCGGGCATGAAGTCGGCCCCGAGCAGCATGTCGGCGCGACGGATGTTGTGCTCGACGCGGAAGAAGTCGGCCGGCCATTCGGCGACCGGCACCCGGTTGCGGACGAGATCGCAGACCTGATCGGCGCGGCGCAGCGTCATCCGGGTGATGGCGATGCCGTTGACCAGGATCGCCGGCCCCTGGTCGCACATGCCGGTGCAGGACGTGGTGTCGAGCGAAACGAGCCCGTCCTCGGAGACCTCGCCGGCCCTGACCCCGAGGCGCTTGGCCATGTGGTCGAGGATCGTCTGGTTGCCGAGCATCCGGTCGGTGATGTTGTCGGAGAACAGGATCCGATAGTCGCCGACCGGGGTCCGCGACAGGAAGGAATAGAATTCGACCGTGCTCTCCACCTCGCCGATCGGCAGGTCGAGAGCGGCGGCGAGCTTCGGCACCGCCTCCGGCGGCACCCGGGTGAAGCGGGCCTGGACGTCGAGCAGGATCTGCAGCAGACGCCCCGGATCACGCCCGTGACGGGCGAGAAGGTCGGCGAGTACGGTGTCGAGCGCGGCTTCTCTCGTCGTCACCTCACCCTCCTGTCTCTCGTGGGACCGGTCGGCGCGCGGCCACCGCAGGCGCCGGCAGGGGGACGATTCGTTCGGTAACGGAAGCAGATCGCGAATTGGCGACACCGTCCACCGGTTCCGCGAAGAATCGGACGGTCGGCGCCGACATTTCATCGGTGCGGAGTCTACAGAAAAATCTCAGGATGCACAGTCGCACGCTCTACGTATGGCGCGCCTCGGCACTGCTCATTTCTTGCGCAACGCGTCGAGCAGCGCCGCCCCCAGCGCGCCGGGCTGCGTCGAGGGCGGCGTCTGGCCGGGCCGCCCTCCCTTCGGCCCGCTCGGCGGGGGGGCGCGGCGATCATCGGGGCCGGGGCGTCCGCCGGCGCCGCCCATCCGCGCCCCGCCGTCGTCCTTGCGCATCGAGAGACCGATGCGCTTCCGGCGCGCGTCGACTTCGACCACCCGCACCTTCACCACGTCGCCGGCCTTCACCACCTCGCGCGGATCCTTGACGAAGCGATCGGCGAGCTGGGAGACGTGGACGAGCCCGTCCTGATGCACGCCGATGTCGACGAAGGCGCCGAAGGCGGCGACGTTGGTCACGGTGCCTTCGAGCACCATCCCCGGCTTCAGGTCCTCGATCTTCTCGATGCCCTCGGCGAAGGCCGCGGTCTTGAAGTGCGGTCGCGGGTCGCGGCCGGGCTTTTCCAGTTCGGCGAGGATGTCCTTCACCGTCGGCAGGCCGAAGCGCTCGTCGACGAAACTGCGCGGGTCGAGCGACTTCAGCGCCGCCCCGTCGCCCATCAGAGTGCGCAGGTCACGCCCGCAGGCCTTGACGATGCGCTTGGCCACCGCATAGGCCTCCGGGTGGACGGAGGAGGCGTCGAGCGGCTCGTCGCCGTCGCGGATGCGCAGGAAGCCGGCCGCCTGTTCGAAGGTCTTCGGCCCGAGCCGCGCCACCTCGAGCAGCTGCTTGCGATTGCGGAAGCGGCCGACGGCGTCGCGATGGTCGACGATCGCCTGGGCGAGCGCCGTGCCGAGACCGGAGACGCGGGCGAGCAGCGACGCCGACGCCGTGTTGAGATCGACGCCGACGGCGTTGACCGCGTCCTCGACCACCGCGTCGAGCGCGCGTGCCAGCCGCGCCTGATCGACGTCGTGCTGATATTGCCCGACGCCGATCGCCTTGGGCTCGATCTTCACCAACTCGGCGAGCGGGTCCTGCAGTCGCCGGGCGATCGACACCGCGCCGCGAAGCGAGACGTCGAGGGTCGGCATCTCCGCCGCGGCGAGCGCCGAGGCCGAATAGACCGAGGCGCCGGCCTCCGAGACGATCACCTTGATCGGCTTCGGCGGCGCCATCTCGCCGATCAGATGGGCGACAAGCCGATCGGTCTCGCGGCTGCCGGTGCCGTTGCCGATGGCGACCAGCTCGACGCGATGCTTCTGGATCAGGTGCTTCAGCGTCGCCAGCGTCCCCTGCACGTCCTGCTTCGGCGGGAACGGGTAGACGGTGGTGGTCTCGACCACCTTGCCGGTGGCGTCGACCACCGCGACCTTGACGCCCGTCCGGATGCCCGGGTCGAGCCCCAGGGTGGCGCGCGTCCCGGCCGGCGCAGCGAGCAGCAGGTCCTGGAGATTGTGGGCGAAGACGCGGATCGCCTCCTCCTCCGCCTTCTCCCGCATCGCCCCCATCACCTCGATCGACAGCGACAGCGACAGCTTCACCCGCCAGCACCAGCGCGCCACGTCGAAGAGCCACTGGTCGGCCGCGCCCGGCTTGCGGGTCGCCGACGGCAACTCGATGCCGAAGGCTTGCGAGATCATCCGCTCGACCGGCTTCACCGGGCTCGTGTCGTCGGCATCGACCTCGACGTCGAGCGACAGCACCTCCTCGTTGCGACCGCGCAGCATGGCGAGCGCGCGATGACTCGGCACGTCGGCGAGGCGCTCGACGTGGTCGAAATAGTCGGCGAACTTCTCGCCCGCCTGCTCCTTGCCCTCGACGACCTTGGAGCGCAGCCGCGCGCCGCTCTGGACATGGCTGCGCAGCCGGCCGACCAGTTCGGCGTTCTCGGCGAACTGCTCGGTGAGGATGTCGCGCGCCCCGTCGAGCGCCGCCTTCACGTCGGCGACCTCTTCCGTGACGAACTGGGCGGCGAGCGCCTTCGGGTCGACCGCGCGATCGGCGAGGATCTGCTCGGCGAGCGGTCCGAGGCCCTTCTCGCGGGCGATCTCGGCGCGGGTCCGCCGCTTCGGCTTGAAGGGCAGATAGAGATCCTCGATCTCCGCCTTGGTCGAGGCTCTGGCCAGTTTCTCTTCGAGCTCCGGCGTCAACTTGCCCTGGCCGCGGATCGACTCGATCACCGCGATGCGGCGCGCTTCCATCTCGCGCAGGTAGGCGAGACGTTCCTCGAGCGTGCGCAGTTGGGTGTCGTCGAGACCGCCGGTCGCCTCCTTGCGGTAGCGCGCCACGAAGGGAACGGTCGAACCCTCGTCGAGCAGTCCGACCGCGGCGGAGACCTGTGCCGGCCGGCAGCCGATCTCGGCGGCGATCTGCGTCGCGATACGGGCGGCGACCTGCGGGTCGAGAGCGGCGGTCATGGCGGATCTCCGAGCGAGCTGCGGGGCCGTGGACCTTAGTGAGGCGGCTCGTCCGTTTCCAGTCCGCGCGTCCGCGCCGGCCCGATTATCCCCCGTGTCCGCTCCGCGACCAAAACGAAGGTCGCGGTCGCCGCGGGCTTTCGCACCGCGGCGCGAGTCCTGTAGTGTGCGGCGCACGATGGCCCGCATCCCGTCCGCCGCGGCGGACGGGACGGCATCGCGAACGCCTCCCCGGCGCTTCGCATCGGCGGACCACGGCCACTTCGTCTCATCCATCACCGAGGAAGACGGGACACATGAAAAAACTCTTTCCGAACGCCGCCGCGGCCCTCGAGGGCGTGGTGAAGGACGGACAGACCTTCGCCGTCGGCGGCTTCGGTCTGTGCGGCATTCCCGAGGCCCTGATCGAGGCGCTGCGCGACTCGGGCGTCACCGGCCTCACCTGCGTCTCCAACAACGCCGGCGTCGACGGCTTCGGCCTCGGCCTGCTGCTCGAGACCCGTCAGATCAAGAAGATGATCTCGTCCTACGTCGGCGAGAACAAGCTCTTCGCCCAGCAGTTCCTCTCCGGCGAGCTCGAACTCGAATTCGCGCCGCAGGGCACGCTCGCCGAGCGTCTGCGCGCCGGCGGCGCCGGCATCCCGGCCTTCTTCACCGCCACCGGCGTCGGCACCGTGGTCGCCGACGGCAAGGAAGTGCGCGAGTTCGACGGCCGCAAATACGTCATGGAGCGCGGCATCGTCACCGACGTCGCCCTGGTCAAAGCCTGGCGCGCCGACACCTCCGGCAACCTGATCTATCGGAAGACCGCGCGGAACTTCAATCCGATGTGCGCCATGGCCGGCCGCGTCACCATCGCCGAGGTCGAGGAGATCGTGCCGATCGGCTCGCTCGACCCGGACGAGATCCACACCCCCGGCATCTTCGTGCAGCGTCTCGTCCTGAACGCCAATCCGGAGAAGCGCATCGAACAGCGCACTCTGCGCAAGACCGCCTGAGGAGGAACGCCCCATGCCCTGGACGCGTGACGAAATGGCGGCCCGCGCCGCCCGTGAGCTCGAAGACGGCTTCTATGTCAATCTCGGCATCGGCCTGCCGACCCTCGTCGCCAACTACATCCCGGAGGGGATGAAGGTGTGGCTGCAATCGGAGAACGGCCTGCTCGGCATCGGCCCCTTCCCGACCGAGCTGGAGCTCGACGCCGATCTCATCAACGCCGGCAAGCAGACGGTGACGGCGCTGCCCGGCGCCTCGTTCTTCTCCTCGGCCGACAGTTTCGCCATGATCCGTGGCGGCCACATCAATCTCGCCATCCTCGGCGCCATGCAGGTGTCGAAGGACGGCGACCTCGCCAACTGGATGATCCCCGGTTCGATGGTCAAGGGCATGGGCGGCGCCATGGATCTCGTCGCCGGCGTCCGCCGCGTCATCGTGCTGATGGAGCACGTCGCCAAGGGCGGCGTCCACAAGATCGTCCCCGAATGCACCCTGCCGCTGACCGGCCAGGGTGTGGTCGACCGTATCATCACCGATCTGGCGGTGATCGACGTGACCGAAGAAGGCTTGAAAGTGCTCGAGATGGCCCCGGGCGTCGGCATCGCCGACCTCACGGCGGCGACCGGCGTGCCGCTCGACTTCTCGGCCGTCGAGGGCTGAGACCCGGGCTCCGCGAGACCATCGAAGGGCGGCCGCGAGGCCGCCCTTCGTCGTTCACGAATACCGATCGCCGCACTTGTCCGATCTCGAGGACCGGCGTCGGCAATCGGGGCATCTTCGCCTCTCTGCCCCGACGGGCGGCGGAGGCCGAGGAACGGCGGAGAGACGTTGACGCACGACGACGACACGACCGGCTCGACAGGAGCACGATGGCCGCGCCGCGCGGCGCTCGCCGTCGCGTTCGCGCTTCTCGGCGCGGTGCGTCTGGTCGTTCCGGCCGCCCCGCCGTCGGCGCCCGCCGTCGTCCGCCCGCTCCAACCGCTCATCGACGCCACCCCCGCCGGGACGACGCTGCGGCTCTCGCCCGGCCTCTACGCCGGCCCGGCGGTGATCGCCAAGCCGATGGTGCTGCGCGGCGGCGGCCGGGCGACGATCGACGGCGGCGGCGTGGGCACGGTGCTGGCGGTCGAAGCCGACGGCGTCACCGTCTCCGGCCTGACGCTGCGCGGCTCGGGCGATCGCAACGACGGCATCGACGCGGCGCTCAGGCTCGCCGGCGCCAACGGCATCGTCGAGGATCTGATGATCGAAGATTGCCTCTACGGCATCCAGTTGCAGCAGGCGAACGGCAACATCGTCCGCCGCAACCGCATCACTTCCAAGAACCTGCCGGAGGAGCGCCGTGGCGACGCGATCCGGCTGTGGTACTCGACCGGCAATCTCGTCGAGGCCAACGACATCTTCCGCGTCCGCGACGGCTTCGCCATCCACGCCCCCGGCAATCGCCTCGTCGGCAACACCGTCGCCGACAGCCGCTACGGCGTGCAGATCCTCCAGTCGACCGACATCGAGATCCGCGCCAACCGCTTCGACGGCAATGCCGTCGGGATGATGGTGGTCTTCTCCGAGGACGTCGCGATCGAGGGCAACTTCATCCGTTCGGGGCGCGACATCGCCGGCCAGGGGCTGGTCCTCAAGGACGCGAGCCGCGTTCGCGTCCTGAGCAACGACCTCGTCGCCAATTCCGTCGCCGTCTATCTCGACGGCTCGCCCGGCGATCCGGACGACACCAATCTCTTCCGGGCCAATCGCATCGCCTTCTCCGGCACCGCGGTGATGCTGCACTCCTCGCTCGCCGGCAACCTCTTCGAGGCCAACGCCTTCACCGGCAACCATGGGGAAGTGGTGGTGCGCGGCGGCGGCACGGCGCTGAAGAGCGTCTGGCGCGACAACCACTGGGACGCCTTCGAGGGCTTCGACCGCGACGGCGACGGCATCGGCGACACCCCCTTCGAGGTCTGGGCCTGGGCCGATCGCCTGTGGATGGATGTCCCCGACGCCCAGTTCTTCCGTTCCTCGCCGACCCTCTCCCTGATCGATTTCGCCGAGCGCCTGACCCTCGCCGCCGAGCCGCGGCTGATCCTACGCGACCCGAAGCCGCGGATGGGAACTGCGGCGCCCTGATCCGAATCGAACAACGTATGATCCTCATATACCCGCATATATTGCAATTCCATTCGGTCTCGCGAAAATAGGCTACCCATTCTTCGCTCGCAGGAGTCGAGTGTGACCCCGAAAGAATTCGCCCAAAAGGTAAGATCCGGTCATGTTCATCGCAGTCTGTATCACTTCACCGATGCCTCCAATCTGCCCACGATTCGAATGCATGGATTGCTTTCGAAGCAACGGATGCGGACCAGCGGGTTCGCGCCCGAACGACCGGGGGGCAATGACCTGAGTCATCGTCTCGACGAGGCCTGTGGGATATCCGACTATGTCAGTCTATGCCTGACTAAAAATCATCCGATGGAGCATGTGGCTCGGAACGACGGGCGTATCCTAGACCCGCGTTATCTCAGGATCGACACCAGCGTACTGGAACTTCCAGGAGTTAGATTTGCATTCGGAGTCGCAAATGCCGCCGATACGAGAATCGTCGATCTCGCGGAAGCACTACCGGATGTGGATACCGAGGTCCTCTACAAGCAAATGGTTTGGCGCGATCCGGAAATCCAACTGAGGTTGAGGGCCGCCGAGAAGTATGAAATCCTGATACCCGGATGCGTCCCCGTCCAAATGATCCTGGATTTTCGCTGATGGCCGTCCGACCCGTCTTCGTGCCGAGAGAGACCGGCAGATTCCTCGTCGACGAGATCCCGATCGAATTCGACTGGGCGCCGGGATTTGCCGAGGTTCAGAAGAAGAAGAACGTCAAGGCGCTGCACGAGGCAGCGATGGGGAGGGGTCTCAACTCCCTTCTCGAAATTTCGTCCAAGTCGGAAATCGAGGTGGGTCGAAGGTTGAGCGCCTTCAGTCTGAAGCTCGAGGTCGACGGTGAGATGTACGGCCTTGAGAGTGTCTATCAGGGATCCAAGGTCTTCGAGCGATGCGGCCCGCGGGAGGAATTTTTTCACTTGGCTCCGCGTGAGGCGAAGCGTGCCGTCCGGGAGACGGACTGTGGGCAGTTGATCGCGTTCGAGTTGGAAGGGGTTCGCTACCCACTCAGTCCCAAGAACGCGTTCTACGATTGGCTCTACATCCGTGCCATCGCTCCGCATTTTGATTGGATCGAGAGGAAGATCCGCTACGAGGCTTTCACGGATATCGAATTCAACCCTTCTAAACAAGTTAATTGCCAAGCGCGTGCCTTCGCAGAGTTCCTCGGACTGCTTCGGTCGGGCAAGCTCAGAGAGGCGGTTAGTGACTTCTACTATTTCGCTTCGTTATTGAAGCCGATTTGAGCTTCACTTCGGTTGTGTTTTTTCCTACCGATCCGGCCGTCGCCGCTCAGAACACCGTTCCGTCGCTCTCCACCATCAGCGGCGGCGAGCCGTCGGGGCGGATCTCGCGCGCCAGACGGCGGCCGGCGAGCCAGGTGCCGCCCTCGAGCACGCAGGCGAGCGGGAAGTTCCAGGCGTTACGGTCGAGGATCTGCCGCACCACCCCGGCGAGCCGGTCGATCAGCGCCACGGTCAGCGCCCGCCACTCCACCACCAGTTCCGAATCGATCGGATGGACATGGGCGAGCTGCGATCGGTCGCGCAGCTGCAGCAGCCCGGAATCGATCATCAGCCCACCGTTGCGGTAGCAGGAGAGGCCGGTCAGCCCGTCGAGATCGGTGATCTCGAGCCCGGCCCAGGTCAGCGGCTCGATCAGCGAATAGGTCAGCCACTGCGGCGCCTTGTGCAGCGGCATCAGCCCGGAGGTGGCGTCGTCGGTGACCAGCTTGCGATGGATCCAGGTGTCGCCGAGCGGCACCCCGCCGAGGAGATAGGACCCCGGCCACACCCCGCCGAGCCCGTCGAGCAGGATCTCGAGCACCCGCGGTGCCGGCACCCGCCCGTCGGGGAAGAGGCGGAAGAGATGGTCGACCAAGCCGCCCGGCCGGATCGAGCCGTCGTCGGTGGTGAAGATGTCGCCGCGGTAGGCCATCGCCTGCCCCAGACGGTTGATCAGCCCGAGCCGGCCCTCGAGACCGACCAGCGGATTGGAGGTCGAGACCTGGAAGCCGTCGGCCAACTCCTCGGCCGTCAGTCCGGCCAGCGCCCGCGCATCGGCGCGCAAGGGATCGAACGGCTCGGAGGAGAAGATGCCGGAGGCGAACATGGCGAGCGACGCGACCGCCAGTCCCTCCGAGCGCGCGTAGGTCTCGCCGGTCGAAGCCTCGGCATAGACCCAGCGCGGCCCGGCACCGGCGTCCGTCAGCACAGACACCGTGGCCAGATCGACCGCGGCGCGGCCGATCTCGCGTTCGTCCGTCCACTCGCGCGCCGCCGCGAGCATGCCCCAGCGGTCGCACTCGCCGACGTCGAAGTCGCGCCAGCGGGCGTGCGGCGGCACCTCGAGCGCCGGGTGTTCCGAGCGCGTCAGTTCGGCGACGAAGCGGGCGGTGGTGTCGAGGCGGGAGAGATCGACGGTGAAATGCTCGAGCCGATCCATCAGAGCGAGGTCGAACAGCCGATTGGCGCGCTCCCTCACCGCGCTCGCCGTCAGCATCCGCCGGGCCGCGCGGGAGAGGGTGGGATCGACGGGGGCCTGATCCTCGGTCATCGGCGGCGGCGTCCTCCATCTCCGCGGGTGGGGCGGCGGCGAATCGCCCGCCGCTCGTCTCGGTCGAGCCATCGAGTCTCGCCCGAAGGGGGGCGCGTCGCAAGGAAGTCGCGGCAACGAGCGGTGGACCGACGCGGTCGCGCCCTTGCGGCACGGGTGTCGTCGGTTATGGTCGACGCCGAGCGAACAGGTGAGGAGAAGGGTGATGACGGCGAACGGCGTGACGGTGGTCGACCATCCGCTGGTGGCGCACAAGCTGACGCTGATGCGCGACAAGACCGCCTCCACCAAGAGTTTCCGCGAGCTCCTGCGCGAGATCTCGCTGCTGCTCTGCTACGAAGCGACCCGCGACCTCGAGTTGACCATGGTCGACATCGAGACGCCGCTGAAGGCGATCCGCGCGCCCATGCTCGAGGGTAAGAAGCTGGTCTTCGCGCCGATCCTGCGCGCCGGCATGGGCCTGCTCGAGGGCATGCTGGAACTGGTGCCTTCCGCCCGCGTCGCCCATGTCGGCCTCTACCGCGATCCGAAGACGCTGAAGGCGGTCGAGTACTACTTCAAGGCGCCCGAGGACATCGCCGACCGCACCGTCATCGTCCTCGATCCGATGCTGGCGACCGCCAATTCCGCCTGCGCCGCCATCGAGCGGTTGAAGCAGGCCGGCGCCCACCGCATCATCTTCGTCTGCCTGCTCGCGGCGCCGGAGGGCGTCGACCGCTTCCGTACCGAGCATCCCGACGTGCCGATCTACACCGCCGCGATCGACGATCATCTCAACGATCACGGCTACATCGTCCCCGGTCTCGGCGACGCCGGCGACCGCATGTACGGGACCAGGTGACGGGCGGGGGAGGGGGCCGTGATCGTCGCCTTCGGCACCATCAACGTCGACATGGTCACGGTCGTGCCGCGCTTCCCGGTCCCCGGCGAGACCGTCAAGGGACGCGACTACCAGCTCTTTCCCGGCGGCAAGGGGGCCAACCAGGCGGTGGCGGCGGCGCTCGCCGGGGCGAAGGTGACGTTGGTCGGCTGCGTCGGCCGCGACGGCTTCGCCGACGTGGCGCTCGAGGGCGCGAAGCGGCTCGGCGTCGATCTCTCCCGCGTCCGCCGCTCCGACAGCCCGACCGGTGCCCAGATGATCGCCGTCGATCCCACGGGCGAGAACCTGATGATCGGCGCCGACGCTGCCAATCGCGCCACCCGCGCCGATCAGCTCGACGGCCTCCTCGGCCCCGGCGTCACCCTCCTCACCCAGAATTCGCTGGGAACGACGGAGGTCGAACGCGCCATCGCCCGGGCCCGGTCCGCCGGCGCCCGCATCGTCTACAACGCCGCCCCCGCCGAATCGATCGCCGAGACCGCCTTCGCCGCCGCCGACGTGGTCGTCGTCAACGAACACGAAGCGCGCGGCTACGCCGCGCTCTTCGGCCTGCCGCACGAGTACCGCGCCTTCGCCGAGGCCGCGGCGGAGCGCTTCGCCACTCTGGTCGTCGTCACCCTGGGGCCGCGCGGCCTCGTCGCCGCCCGCCCCGACGGGCCCACCCTGATCGGCACCTCGCCGACCGTCACCGCCGTCGATTCGACCGGCGCCGGCGACGCCCTGTGCGGCGCGCTGGCGGCCGCCCTCGATCGCGGCGAGAGCGTCGAGACCGCCCTGCGCCAGGGCCTCGCCGCCGGCGCGCTCGCCTGCCGCGAGACCGGCGCCCAGACGAGCTTCCGCGACCTCGCCGAGATCCGCCGTTTCGCCGCCGGCGCACGCCTGGAAGCGGCCGTTTCCGCCTGAAATTCGACATTCGCGGCCAATTGCGACGCCGGTCTTCAGAACTCGTTAGTCCCATGCGCCTAGCATCGACCGGGATCGGAGATGCCCAGGCCATGTATCGCAATGCCCTGCGACTGACCCTCTTCGGCGCGATGGCGGCGCTCATGTCCCCGGCCTGGGTGCCGTGGCTCCTGCACGTCGTCGCCTTCGTCACCGAACGCCCCGTCGCCATGGAGACGCGGGCCGTCGGCTATCGCGTCGAAGAAGGCGCCGGCGCCACCGCCCGTGTGCTGCCGAGCCACGGACGTACCGTCACCCTCAAGTCCGATTCGCGCGGTCACTTCCTGACCGAGGCGGCGATCAACGGCCGCGCCGTCGCCGTCATGGTCGACACCGGCGCCACCTCCGTCGCCCTGCGCAACGAGGACGCGGCGGCGATCGGCGTCCGCCCGCTGCTGCCGTCCGACTACACCGTGCCGATCGCCACCGCCAACGGCACCGCCCGCGCCGCTCGCGTCACCCTCACCGAGGTTCGCGTCGGTGCCGTGCGGGTGAAGAACGTCGAGGCGCTGGTGATGCCCGAACGTGCGCTCGGCACCAATCTCCTCGGCATGAGCTTCATCCGCCGCCTGCGCAACGTCGAGCTCGCCTCCGGCCGGCTGACCTTCGTCGAGTGAGGGTCGCGACAGCAGGGCGATCGCTCGAAGTTCACGAGGTGACGGTTCGGACAGCTGCGAAGAGATAGTCGTCGTCCCATCCGAGGGTCTTTCTTCGGGTCTTGAGGCTCGCCTTGTCGGGTATGGCTTTGATCAGGTTGAGCGCGGCATGGCGGATGGTTGCCATGTTGGCGGGTCCTCCTTCGGTTCTGAGCCGCATGATACCAGCCGGATGAATTTCTGACTCGTGGGGGATTTTCACGAAGGCGCGA